>NZ_JBFANH010000036.1:0-26128 GCF_040674755.1 Nocardia sp. NPDC049737
CGGCGCCAACGCCGTCAAAGTATCCGGATCCAACAACCCGCCACCATGATCAGCGGCTGAATCATCCGTGGTCCGAGACGTATTCGGCGCCACCGCACCCGCAGGAGCAGGCGCCGCCGGACCAGCAGCACCCGGCGCCGACCCAGCCTGCGGCCCCGCAGCCCCCGGCGCAACCGCCCCCGGCGCGACAGCACCCCCAGCGGCTGGAGGTGCCACGCCCTTACCTGGACCGGGCTGAACAGAACCGGCCTGCGGCTGGCCCGGCGCCGCGTTCTGACTACCCGGATCCGGCGATGAACCCTGTCCGTTTGCGCCCGGCGCCGTAACACTCGGCTGCCCCGATTGTGTGCCGTCCTTACGCCCCAACCGCGTCCATGGCGTCGCCGACTCCGCCGACGAATCTCCCTCGTCCGCTCCGGCATCCGCCTCCGGATCCAGCTCGGGATCGGCGACAACCGGCTCCACCAAAGGACTCGTCACAACCCACCACCCAACGCCCGCATACGGATGACGTGCAGCGCGGAGATCTCGAGCACCAGGCAGCGGCGACTCATCTGGCATTCCTCCCATCGGTCACCGGGCCAGGCCGGCATGCCTGGTGGCCACGGCAACTCGTGCGCGTCTTCCCAGAATTATCCTGACCGCGCCGTTTTGCGCCATGGTTCCCAACGCTGGGAATCCTCGACAATGAGTTCGTCGAGAGATGCCCGAGTGGTGCTGTCTGTCGACACTGAATTTGCAGGTCAGGGCCCGTTCTTGGACGGAGTGCACGATCGGAAGGTGGGTGCGGCTATGTCGATATGTGCTGACCCCGTCAGTCGTGCCCGGATTACCGATCCTGTCGGGATGGCCGATTACCAGGTCGTTGTTCAGGTCGCAGGTGCTGCCATCGACCCCGTACTGAGTAGGTGAACAGATGAGCTTTCTCGGCTTGGACTTGAAAGATATCGTCGTGACCGCGGTTTCTGTAGTGCCTGGCGTGGGTGCTCCCCTTGCCGGTCTCACCGACGGCATCTGGACCGGGGTCGAGGAAGGCAGTTTCAGCAAGGGGCTGCAAGCCGGCGCCACGACCTGGGCGATGTCGTCTATTCCGGGCGGGAAACTTGCGGGGGGGCTCTTGGCGAAGGTGGGCGGTCCGATTGCGGAGAAGCTTGCCACTAAGGGAGGGATCGGCAAAGGGATCGATTATCTTGCGAAGAATAAGCAAGATATTTTCAAATGGACGAAGATACCAGGTCTCAAGAATCGCACCGCGTTCGGCAGGGGCGCCAAAGCTGTCGGCGTAGCGGGCTCGCGCGCGACCGGCCGCGCCGCGGGCGCCTATGTCGGAAGTCGTCTGGATGAGGCCGGTTGGTGGCCGGGGAACGGCGGTGGTGGCCCAGAAAAATCTGTGGTAATTCCGGCTCGTCCGGCGGGGGCGGATATACACGGCAATTACTACGGGGCCAAGGACGGGAAAGCAATTATCGGGGATTACAACTCGGAAGGTAAGTCGCAGCAGACGTGGCCGGTGTCGGCATGACGGAAACTCCGGAAATGCCGATCCTCTGGGTTCCGGATGATAATCCCGACGCCGGTTACCCTTCCGACAAGAGCTACCAGATATCACCACCCACCAAGAAGCTCTTGGATAACCAGCTGCTGAAGTTTATTATCACCAACTGGGATGCCCTGGGCAGCGGGAAGACATCCGATCTGCCAGATCCGGGTTCGGTAGCTCAGGTCGGCCAGGTCAGCATGAGTCAGCTGAGATCGCAGACCGTCACCAACTATACGCAGAAGGCTAGTGCGCTCAAGGGTGTTTACAACTCCATGCAGGCCGAGATCAACGAGGTCGTGAAAGCCTCGGCGAAAGATACGAAAGAAGACCGCCTGCAATATCAGAGTGACATGAGCCAGTTTATCAACCTCATGAGTGAATATGCCACAAAGCCGCTAGATAATGGCATGACCATGGATGACTACATCATGTCCTATGTTTCGGATGGTCTGCAGGCTGGAACGAAAATCTATAAAGATGTTGCGGATAAAATGTCCGCCAGCGCCACAAAGATCACTGATCAGGCCAAGACGATCGAGGGCCTGACCAACGATCTCAAGGAACAGAAGGCGATCTCGGAGAAGCAACAGAAGGAGATAGACGCCCTGAAGAAGCAGGGCCCCGGTAACCCGACCGGGACCGGTAATCCTTACGATCCAACGCAGGCCCAGCCGGTCGGCACTGGAACTGGCACTGGCACTGGCACTGGAACCGACGACACCTGGAAGCCCCTCGACCTCGGTGCCGATGGCACTATCAACGACGGCGCCTCGACCGGAACCGGCACTGGCGGCGCGGACGGCTCGGGCACCGGGCCCGGCTCGGTCGGGTCGGCGGACCCGGGCTCCACGAGTCCCACGAGTCCCACGAGCGCCTCCCCGGTCTCGGCAGCCTCCCCCGATTCCGGGATGGGGTCGGGCCTCGGTTCCGGTATGAGCGACATGATGAACTCGATCGGCCCGATGATGCAGCAGCTCGCGCAGCAGGAAATGATGCGCCGCATGCTCGAGCAGAACGGCCAGAATGGCCAAGTCCAGCAGCAACCTCTGGCCGCGCAGCCCGCGGTCGCCACGCAGCCCCAGGCGCAGGCCCAGGCCCAGCCGGCGGCGACAACCGCACCAGGTGCCCCGGCGGGGTCGACACCGCCTCCCGGCGCTTCCTCTTCGCAGCCCGGTCAGCCCGCAGGTACGGTGCCCGGCCACACTCCGGGTGCCGACGGCATGGTGGACTACACCTTCCCCGACGGCCGTACTCAGAAGGTCACCGCGGTGGCCGCGCAGGGGCTCGACGCCGCCTTCGGCAACCAGAGCGGTACCGACGCGCAGGCGGCCTATGCAAAGACACCAGCGAAGTGGTCGGACAAGAAGCAGATCGGCGACTCCAAGGATCCGAACGAGGTGATGACCGGCGATGTCGCGGTTTGGAAGGACCGCTCGGCGGTGGTGGTGAAGTTCGGCACCCCGGATTCCGGCGGCACGCTGGAGGCCGTTATCGGCGGAAAGCTGCAAGAGCTGACCTCCGACAACTTGAACCAGCTGTCGGACAGTGCGGGGGAATTCGGAGAGTTCTCCGGATTCGTCCACCCGCATGGCATCGAGGCATCGGCAGCGGGCGACCAGTCGGGCGGGGTGCCCGGCGGTGCCCCGACGGGCGACCAGTCCGGTGCGCCGATGCTCGCGGCCGCGGGCGGGGCGCCTGCCTGAGCACGCGCCAGGGTGAGAGGAGGCAGTGATGGTGGACGTCAACCCGGCGGAGCTCGCCGCCGCGGCGGCGAAACTCGCCGCGCTGGCGCACGCCACCGGACAGTCGTTGCCCACGGGCTGGGTGTTGCCGGCTGGCAGCGATCCGATATCGGCCGAGGCGGTTCCGCAGCTCAATGCTCACGCCGCAAATCTGTTGAACGGTATGTCGGGTGTGCTCAGCGAGATTCACAAGACCGCGCAGAAGCTGGGTGCCGCGGCGGCGGATTACACCGTCGCCGACGACGAGGGAGCGCGCAAAGTTAACGGCAGTGGCGGCGAGGTGTTGGCCAATCCCGTCGCGGAGCCGATGCCGCTGAATGTGCGGCAACCGCCGGTTTTCAATATGCCCGCTGCCGGTGCCAGCGTTGATCCGCTGACCTTCGCCAACCAATTGCGTGGCGGTCTCGGAACGGGTCCGGCGAACAAGCTGTCGGCGGATGTGCGTGGTTTCCTCGGCGGCTTCCATCCCGCCGCCCTGACCGGCGTGGACGAGGCAACCCAGACGATGCAGCATTGGGTTCCGGTCGGTTCGGCCGCGGCATCCGAGTTGACCAAACATCGTGGCTGGCTCGACGAACTCGGCACCGGGCTGGGCAAGCTGGTCGAGGGCATCGACACCTACAGCAACGCCTTCACCACGGCGAAGGCCAAACACCCGACGCCCGAAGAGATCATCGCGGCCCGCAAGGAACTGCTCAAGGCGATGCGCTCCAAGAACGAGCTCGGTATCCAGGCCGCGCTGGCGAAGTTCCAGGAGCAGAACGCGCGTTCGGCGGAGACCATCACCGGTTACGCCACCACCGTCGGCTCCAAGAACGCGGAAAACGCCGGTTCGTCGAAAACCGGTTCGGGCGAGAGCAGTTCGAGCGGTTCGGGCGACAGCAGTCAGATGCTGAGCAGTCTGGCCCAGATGTTGCCGACCGTAATGAGTTCGCTGATGTCCTCCGGTCTGTTGAATCAGAACAGCACCGACTCGACGACGGAGGGGCTCGACGATTACGGCTACAGCGACTACGGCTCGACCGACTACGGTTCGCTCGGTGGCGGTTCGGCCGGTGGTGGTGGTGCCATGCCGATTTCCGATATCACCGGCGCGATGAATTCGTCGTCCAGCACGATCTCGCCCGTAAGTAGCATCGGCCCGATGCCGATGGTGAGTTCCTCGGGCAGTGCCGCGAACAGTTCGAGTCTGCCTCGAACCTCGGTGATCGAGCCGTTGTCGACCTCGGCGGCCGGTGCGGCGCGCGCCGCGGGCACCGGTTCGGGCATGATGCCGTACATGCCGATGTCGCCGGGTATGGGTGGTGCGGGCGGCGGCAATAACGAACGCAATCGCGTGGTGGCCTGGCATCCGGATCGGCTGATGTACGTCGACGACACCCCGCATACCGAACAGGTGATCGGCGAGAAGCCGACGATCGCGCCGACCGTGACACCGCCGACGCCGTCCCAGCCCAATCAGGCGTCCCAATCCGGAGGTTCCGCATGAGTGATATCCACCCCGATGTGCAGGCCGCTCTCGATGCCGCGCGCGAACTGCGCCATAAGATCGCCGATCTGCGCGAGAAGATCGATGGCATCCGGGCCCGTCGGCCGTCGCCGAGCGGCGCGGTGATTCCCGAGGTCGATGCCATGGGGCGACTCGTCGGGCTCTACCTCGCTCCGGGCACCGTCGACCGGTTCGAAAGCGATGAACTGGTCACCGAGATCGTCACGGCCATCCGGGAGAGCACCGCCGACGCGGCACGTCAGTACGAGCAGCTCATGGACCGTGATCCGTGGGCCGAGGATCCCGAACCGGCCGCCGCCACCGCGGAGCAGGCGTCATGAGTGATGGCGACGGCGTAACCGTCGCCGACACCGTTCGATGGTTGCACCGCGAGGGGCTGGTCCGTTTGGCTGGGGTCGCCGATCGCACCCCGGATCTGCTGTGCGCGTATGCGATCGATGTAGCTACCGGAACCGTGAACGCGCATCCGGTCACCGGAGTCGGTGTCGGTTCGGACGTGGTCGCCCTTGCCGCGGACGATCTGCCGTATCCAGCTGGTTCACCGAAGCGGTTGGTGGTCGTCGGCGTGACCAGCGCCGAGGCGGTATTGGTCGTGGATCTGGCGGCGACACTGACCATTTCGATCAACGCTGACAATCCGGAGCAAGCGGCTCGTTCCTGGGTGCTGCAGTTGCTGCTGAATCCGGATGTCACGCTCACCACCAACAGCTCCGATCTGGCGGTGGCGGCCAGTGAGCGGTGCCGGCAGAGTTTCATTCCAGGCGGCGGCGCGACGATCATCAATGTCGACGACCAGTTCCCCCCGGCCACCACGATCAGCCTCAATCCGACCGCGGATGGGCCGGATCATCTCGACATCGCCCCGGACGGCACCGGTGAAATGTATCTCGGGGCCCGATTCTGGCAATTGAGTCAGGTCATGACCATCGGTGATGCCGCGTGGAATGCGTTGGCGCAGCAGCTGTCCGAACCCGATGCGCCGACTTCGGATAAACCCGCCGCAGGGCCGCCGGACCGAGTGATCGCGCCCGGCACCGTGGCACGCACCTAGGAGTAGCCGATGACCGAAATCCATGATCTCGACCCGGACGACCTCGACGAGGTCCCGGCGCCGGACTGGCACAGTCTGACCTATGAGGTGTTCAATCCGGACCACACCGTCGGTGTCGCCTGCGGTCGCGACGGCGAGGTCGTCGGGTTGCATATCACCGATGACGCCAGGGACAGCGGGGACACCTGGCTGGCCAACGAGATCCTCCGGCTCGCCCGGCTGGCGCATCTGAAGTCGCGGGTCGGCCTGCGGGCCGAGATGGAGCACAACGGCACCCGTCCGTACACCATCGATTCGTTCGATCTGCCCACCGAATCCTCTTATCGGGCAACCGAAATCGCCGAATTCGGCACCACTTCCTGACAGCCGGAATCTTCAGACAGGACCTGCCATGACCTACATCCTGGATATGGACGATCCGGACGACGTGACGGCAACCCATAATCACCACGTCGGGGTCGTGACCTCTTACACCGGCCAGGTCAGTGCGAATACCGATGCCTTCGTGTTGCAGCACAGTCCGTCATCGGCGCTCGATCACCGTACCGTCAGGGTGCGGGATCTGATCGTCGAATGGTTCGGGGACGCGGTCGATGACCTGAACAGCCATGCCGGTTCGATGCACAGACATGTCGTCGAGACCAACCATGCCATCCGCGGCACCGACGTCGCGGGCGGCACTCAGGTAACCGAGTCGATCTGATTCCCGGATGGACCCGGAGGAGCGCAATAGTCCGCATTGGAAGGCGATTGTCGGCGCGAACTGGCCGGAGATCTCGCCACGCGAGTGGCGTGCGCTGGAGACGGTCTCGCGTGACGGCGCGGAGGCGTTGGATCCTGAGGAGGCCGACCGCGCCCGCCGAGCCTTTGAGGACAGCGTCCGCTCCAGTGCCGGATTGGATCCGATCAAGGACGATCTGCGGGCCCAGCAGGGAACTTTGCGGGGTTTCGTCGATGCGCTGGTGGCCACCGCCGACACCTTCGGGCATATCGCCGGAATCGTCGACCGTACGCGCACCCACATTCTCGACATCGTCGATAACGCCGACCGCAAAATTCGCGCTGTTCCCGATGAGGTCTCCGACGAAGACGGCGACGGTTCGACCGTCGATGAGGAGCAGGCCAAGGTCAAGGAGATCATCGGACAGGCACGGGCCGAGGTCGACGAGGTGGCGAGGCACGCGCTGACCCTGATCGGACCGGGTGGCCTGCCGGAGTTGGAGGCGATCGCTGCCGCATTGGGGCAGCCGGGGCCGTGGCAACGTCGATCCTCCGGAGGGCCTGGAAATCGCGGACATTCGGATCCGCACACGGGACATGGGCCGCGGCATCCCGGGGCGTCACACCAGCGGCCGCCCGGCGTTCCGGGCTGGCCCAATGGCTGGCGATCGCCGGATGGTCATGGGGTGCCTCGGATCCCGGCATTGGACGCGCTGAATCGGCTCTTCGATCGACTCGGGCTGCCGCGGCCGTTCTCGCCGCTGCCCGGTGGTGAGCTCGGCGTGCCGAGCGTGCCGAGCGGGCCGGGCGGCACGGACAGCCCGATTGTGACGCAGCCAGCGATGGGACCGCCGCCGGGTACCGAGCCGCAGGCGCAGGCGCCCAGTGCATCGTCGACCGGCATAGGTGCGCCCGGCTACGGGGCGGCCCCCGACTCCGGCTACCGGCCACAGCATATCGGTGAATCCGCAGGTGCGGCCGACGCCGGCACGTCCCAGCCGGGGGCGACGACTTCCGGTGACAGCGGCTCGACATCCGCTGCGGCGGAAACCCTCTCGACATCCGAGGGCGGTTCCACCGACCATGACGTGATAGGTGCGGGGTCGAAGCCCGGTACGGATAAGTCGCTGGGGGCAAACCTCGATGGGGAACGCTTGGATTCGGCGCCGGGTGGCTTGTTCGCAACCATGCCGGGTGCCTTCGCGGGGCCGGTAGCGCCGCCGCCGGTCGTCGGGCCGCCGATGGTTACGGCACCGCCCGCTACCGCGCCACCAGCTGCGACAGGTGCCGCCGCGAGTCCGTCGGCACCGGGGGCAGATACGCGAGCGCCCCAGGGAGGCGATTCGCGGATTTCCGGTGCGGGGCCCCGGGTTTCGCCGGGACCACCAGCGGCGTCCGGTGTTTCGGCTCCGGGTGTTTCGGTACCGCCTGGCAAGAACGCGCCACCGCGTCCGGTACCCGGGGTTCCGGTCGGGTCGGATGCGACCCCCGATGACTCCGAAAAGTCCTCCGGCAGTGACCATCTGCGCGATGCGGTCGGCGCCGCGATGATCGCGGCAGCGGCCCCGACGTTCATGGTCGGTGAACGGGTCGACGGCGATCTCGCACTGGCGCGCACCTTGCTGAGCAGCCTGCTCGCGGCGGCCGAGTCCGCGACGGTCGGCACGGCCTGGGCGGTGTCGGTAATGCGGCATCCCGGCGGTATCGGCGCGTTCGTCACCTCGAACGAGGGGCAGGGATGGATGCCGGCGCGGGTGTACCTGCCTCGGGAATTATCGACGCCGTGGGTATGGTCGGTCTCGGATACAGCCTGGGAGGGGATCGCCGATCCGGCCCGAGTACTCGCGGAATTCGCATTGGCCTGGGGCAAGAAAACCGGGGCTCGGCTGACCGCGTTGGCATCCTCGCTACCGATCGAAGACGCCCTGAGTAGACAAATGGGCGATGTGCCGACGGCAGCTTCGGTCGGCGCCGCGGTGATGATGGACTTCGCCAGTCCGGCAGCAGGTTTGGTGGACCGGCTGGAACTGATCGGCGCGCCGCAACTGCTGGAGCGGGCCGCATCGGTGCCCACCGACCGGATCGGTTGGCGCTGTGTGGAACTCGCCGTCGACGCGCATGCGCGCACGGCACGGCTGGGACCGAATGCCGCGACCGCGCTCGGCACCGATGCCGTGCGCGAGCGGATCTTACAGGCATTCCGGCAGGCCAAACCGGTTCCGGAACAGTGGTGGGAAGAGCTGCGCGATGCCGATGATCTGTTGGTGGCGTCCATGTTGCCGCTGAAGGCGGATGTTTCGCGAATTCCATTGGGGGAGCTACGATCGGAAACCGCCGCTGGCCGCTCCGCTTCGGATGCGTCGGTACTGCGGTCGATGCTGTTCGAACGGCGCTGTGACGAATTGGTGCTGCTGTTGGCGGAGGAACCGACCCGGCAGCGCTTGCGCGATGCGATCTACGCGCACGGACAACTCGTCGACCACCCGGCGTTCACGCAAATGTCCGCCCAGACACCGCCGCCCGCGCCGCGCCGCTCGTCGGTCACCGCACCTCCGACGAGGTGAATCCCAGCGCCACGGCGCCGTAGTGCGGATATTTCCGCCGGGCACGGCGGATGTTCTGGGTATGTGGTTGCCATAGCGTTCGAGATGCCGAGGGGTCGGTCGAGCGCAGCGCTCGCGGACCAGCTCGGCTGCGGACCTCTCTTCGAGAGCCTGCGATAAATATCTGCTATCGAATGCTTGGAGGTTATCGACTTCAGCAACTGTTGATCAGATCAGCTACACGCAGTGCCGATCTACGCACGCCGCGCGCAATGAGCGACTGCGCAAATATTTGGTGCGGTATCACGCGTAATTGTCTCCGGTTTCCGCAGTGAGATACGCGTGGTGGCGATTCGACGCCCGCCCTTGTGCGGTTGACATGCGGTTATGTTGCCATGTCCGCAATTCGGCGCGGTCGGGGGAGTGGGCTTATGCTGCTGTCCTCGGTGGCGTCATTTCATATCGGAAAAGTGGAAAAGTCGTATCGGCGCAACTTTAGAAATTCTTAAGATAACTGTTAAGTAACAATATTTAACACATTGTGAGATCTGCGTTAATGTTTCCTCCTCCGGTGGAGGCGCCTTCGCCACATGCGTAACGTCCGTCTCCGGAGACACCTTCAAAACCCAGGATCTCTGAATTCTTTCCATACGAGCGATGATCCTGCGTACTTTTTGGAGCAGTAAATGGACACTGATACCAGATCCGCATCGCCGTTACCTGGAGTCGCCGCGGTTCTCGCCTCGGGCCGTCGAGCCGAAAGCGCCGCGGATATTCGAGCTCGTTTCGAACGGGCCTCTCGCCAGGCCTGCGCAAGATCGATTACGTGCTGGAATCGGGCGCGGCGCGCGAATCGCAGCGCATACTCGATATCGGTTGCGGTCGAGGCGGTCTGATGCGCGCGGCCCTGGACCGGTTCGCAGTCTCGCACGCTACCGGAATCACCTCGAGCAGTCAGCAATACGACTACATCAAGGGCCGAGCGGATGACCGCATCGACGTTCGACTCGAGAGTTGGGTCGACCATCAGCCGGACGACGCTATTTTCTGCGTCGGTGCGATGGAGCACTTTATTCGATTCGGGTCGTCGCGACAGGAGAAGGTCGCGGCGTATCGGCGATTCTTCGAGCACTGCTACAAAATTCTGAAGCCGGGTGGCCGACTTGTCGTGCAGACGATCGCCAAGGGCAACCGGCTGATCGACCAGGCCGTCGTCGCCGATAATGCCTTCCTCTGGGCGGAGATCTTCCCGGAATCCGATATGCCCAGGTTCGCCGAGGTGGCGCATGCGGCCGAGAAGCTGTTCGGGGTGCGCTCGGTAACCAACGGCAGGGAAGACTACGCCAAGACCTGCCGGGAATGGCTCGAACGTCTTCGGGCGAATCGCGATAAGGCGATCGAAGTCGTCGGCGAAAGGTCCGTGCACACCTACGAGCGGTACCTCGACGTGTCCGCTGGCCAATTCGACAACGAGCACCTGGTTCTGCTCCGGTTCGTGTTCCGGCGAGTGCCCGAATAGACGCGAGCGAGCACAGATACGTGGATCCGCAGCCGAAGGCTGGGACCTCGAGAGAAAGGAAACATCGGATGAAGAAGATCAGCGCGATGACCACGCACGCGGCTGTGCTGGCACGAATCGCAATTGTGGCTGCCACCAGCACCGGCCTGGCCACGGTAGCGGCAGGCGTCGCCAGCGCGACCATCGAAAGCGATCGAGCGATAAAGCGTGACCGCGTCGCGGTGGTGTGGGATCGCTGAACGTGTTCGGTCTACCTTGGGGTCGGCGCCATCGGGCGCCGGCCCCGCAGATCCCGTCCGGACCAGCGGATGGACCGGGACATGAGCGAGCCGTGAATGGCTACGAAATCCTCGCCGAAGTCGTGCGGTTGCCGATCAGCACTTGGCGCTACGAATGGGAATCGCCGGATGTTCGACACCTGGGTCCGATGGCGCAGGACTTTCGTGCTGCCTTCGGTTTCGGGGACAGCGATAAGAGGATCTACAACGTCGATGCCAGCGGTGTCGCGCTGGTTTGTATTCAGGCTCTGCACAACGAGATCGCCGAACTCCGCGCGGAGCTCGACCAGTTGCGTGCGAAGTCGTGAAATCGAGTATTTACCCTGTCCAATACAATGATGTCTGGGATTGCTGAATGGGAAAGATTGCCAAGGCCGTGCGAGTGGTTGCCGCAGCCGACGTCGCGGAAGTGGTCGGACCGCAGGAGCAGCATCTGCTGCCCTGCATAACCAGGGATACCTGTGGTGCCGAAGGGATTTCGGCGGCGATGGTGAATATGGCGCCGGGGAAGGTGGCGCGGGCGCATCTGCACGAGCGCAGTGAAACCATCGTGTTCTGCGTGACCGGACGGGCGGTAACCCTGATCGGTCCGGAATTGGAGCCGTACGTGCACGGACCGGGCGAATTCCTGTACATCCCGGAGGGGGTAGTGCATGTGGCGGTGAATCTCAGCGACACCGACGGTTTGGTGGCGGTGGATGTGCGCACCGATCCGCTGTTCAGCGACGATCTCGTGCTGACGCCGGAATTCGACGCCGCGGCAGTCGAGATCGCCGCGCGCCTGCGGCAGGAGCTGGCTCGGGTATGAGTGAGCGCAGCGAGCGAACAATCAACACAGCCACGAGCGTGCTCGGGCCGGAGCCGAGCGCCAGCGAGGTGGAGGCTATGAGTGAGCGCAGCGAGCGAACAATCAACACAGCCACGAGCGTGCTCGGGCCGGAGCCGAGCGCCAGCGAGGTGGAGGCGTGAGCACGGGTGTCGCGTTCGGCCGGGAAGCGGCCATGCGCAGCGGGCCGATCGACGACGCGTTCGCGACATTGGCGCGGCGACCGGATGTGATCTCGTTCGCGGTCGGTGCACCGGACCCGGCACTGCTGCCGGGTGAGCTGGTGTCGTCCTTAGCTGGGGCCGCGATCGCGAAGTACGGGAATACCGTGTTGCAGTACGGACTCACCCAGGGTTTCCCGCCGTTGCTGGAGCAGGCGCGAATACTGTTGTCCGGCAGAGGAATCGGATGTTCACCTGAACGGGTGCATATCGCAACGGGCGGATCAGGGGCATTGCACAACATCTGCATGGCGCTGTTGAATCCCGGTGCGGTGGTGCTCGTGGAGACCCCGACCTACGGTCCTGCCGTGAAGGTGTTCCGCAGCCACGGCGCGCTGGTGGTCGAGGTTGCCTCCGATGCGGACGGCATTCTGCCGGAAGCATTGGATAGCGCACTGGCACAACATGATCCGGCGTTCGTATATCTCTTGCCGACTTTCCAGAACCCGACGGGACGGACCATGTCCACGGCACGGCGTACGCAGGTCGCCGAGGTGATCACCCGGCACGACGCATTGGTCGTGGAAGACGATGTGTACACCGACCTGCGGTATTGCGGTGAGCCATTGCCGCCGCTGTGGTCCTTCGCGCCGGACCGCACCGCCTACATCACCTCACTGTCGAAAACTCTTGCCCCGGCATTGCGGATCGGCATTACGGTGCTGCCGGATGACCTGCTCGAGCCCGTACTGGCCCTGAAACAGGGCATCGATATGCAGACCTCCGCCTTCAACCAGGCGATCGCCGCCGAATTCCTCGGCACACCAGTGGGATCCGAGCATCTGAGCCTGCTCGTGAAATCTTATGCGGCCAAATTGAATACGGTAGTGACCGCATTGGGAAAGTACTTTCCGCCCGGATTCAGTTGGACCGAACCCGATGGCGGAATGTTCGTATGGGTCGAGGGCCCAGCGGATTTCGACGCCGACATGTTGGTTGTCCCAGCGCTGAACAGGGGAGTCGCATTCCTGCCCGGATCCGCGTTCTTCGCGGCCCCCGACGCACCCCGCAACGCGATCCGGCTGAGCTTCGCCACCGTGCCCGAACATCGGATCGAACCGGGCATCGAACTGCTCGCCGGACTGTGCGAATGAGCATCGTCGGCGTCTGGGAGGTGGTGGCCGACGGCGCACCGTTTCGCTACCACGTCATGACCTTCCACGCGGATGGCACCATGGCGCAATCGAATCCGGATCACGGCAATCGCGCCACCAGTGACAGCAATGGGATGGGCACCTGGAAGGCCGAGGGTGCAACGGTCTCGGGTGCGTTCCTCGAATTCACCGTCGACCGCGCGGACCCCTCGTCGGTGCAGAAGGGAATCGTGCGGTTCGACCTGACCGTGGACGGTGACGAGTTCACCGGCTCAGCCAGCGCAACCTTCTACGACTTATCCGGCACCCCACGCCGCGGTCCGCTCCCCGCCACCCTCACCGGCCGCCGTTTCGCCTATCCGGCGGCATCGGAAATCGCATGAAACCTCCTCATCCTCTTGGGTGACCAGTGGCTGGAGCGGACTACGATCAGCCTTCCCGACGCCATGGCAGCCGAGGCCGAGGCCGCCGGCGCCCATGGCGAACTCCCTTCGTCTCCGCACGCGAGCCACCCGTACGCCGGGGCTAGGCTCCTCGAGCCGCGCATGTTTTTGCGCGCCGCGCATGAAATTGCCTGGAATTGTGTGCGTGGCGGGCAAATTCGTGCGCGTCATCGTCGGAGCGCTAGTTGGGGGGTGGGGTGCGGAGGATTGAGCCGAGAGGGTGGGGGCGGTGGGTGGTGCGGGTTTGGGCGCGGTGGAAGCGGGAGCCGAGGAGGTCGGGGGTGGTGAGGTCGGGCCAGGTCCAGCGGATGACTTCCCAGCCGAGGTCTCGGAGGCGGTCTTCGCGCAGCTTCTCGCGGTAGACCGCATCTGCGGCACTTCGGTGCGGTCCCAGATAGTTGTCGTATTTTACTTTGCCGTCGAATTCGCCGATGACACCGAGTTCCGGCCAACAGAAGTCGGTGCGTCCAACGAACTGGCCGACCTCGTCGAGGATCACGGTCTGCAGTTCGGGCTTCGGCAGGCCGAGTCGGGCCATGAGTACCCGACTGCGCGATTCGCCGACGCTTTCGCTACGGCCGTCGAGCACTTCGATCGTGCGCAGGGCGGCACGATACCCCGGTCGTCCTTCGGCATAGGCGATCGACCGGCGCAGTGAAGCACGAGTGATCGAGAACCGATGCATCGCGGCATCGCCGAGCACAACCGCCTGCTCCAATTCGAGTGTTCGGGCCAAATCGACAACGGTCCGGTCAGGTACGAGAACCTGCAGCGATGCGATCGTGGTGACGTCCTCGTCCCGGAAGGGGGCACAGTGCACGTGTAAGTGCCTGCCTCGATGACCGCTGCCCTGCCGACGGGTCACGTGGACCCGATCCAACGGCACGTCCCACAACGGGAGTTCGTGAAGAGCGGCCGAGGACTGGTGGCTGATCGCCCCCGATGACGACAACCGTCGCGCCGTGGCCTCGATCAGCAACAAGTATCGAGTCGGCCGATCCATCGATTCGTATGCATCCGGCGGTAGATAGCATCCCGGCCGCACCCGAGCCCACCCCTCACGCGCGATTTTGCGTCGCAACTCACTGTCGCTACCCCCGTCCGCCAACACATCCCGCCGCTGGATCGCCCCGAACTCCATTCGCCCATCCTGCACCCCACCCCACCTCGACACCCTCGCCGAACCCGCCCACCTGTGGACAACTGCCCCTGTGGATAACTTTGTCCCGCGCACCTTTTCGCCCGCCACGCACGAATTTGCCCGGCGAAAACGTGCGCGGCGGGCGAAAAGGTGCGCAGGGCGGGAAGTTGGTTCGCGCGGGGGAGGTGGGGAAGCTGGTTTCGGGTGCGTTTGTGCTGGGCGGCCTCACTCCGGAAGGGGTTCGGAGTGAGGGCGCTTCGATGTTGGGTGGTCAGGCGGGGTGGTTGAAGGCTCCCGATTGGACCTCTGCGGTGAAGGTGTCCCATTCGGTCGGGGTGAAGACCAGGGCTGGGCCGGTTGGGTTTTTGGAGTCGCGGACGCCGATGATGCCGGTGTCGAGGAAGGCGACCTCCACACATTCCTTGGTCGCCCCGCTGCGGCTGCTCTTAACCCAGTGAGCTTCGGACAGATCAGTATTCACGCTGGTACTCCTTGCCGTTCGGGCATAGGCGATCAGGCGTTGCCGTTGAATTCTCCGTCTTGCACGCGTGCGGTGAAGGCATCCCATTCGTTCGGGGTGAAGGTCAGGGCTGGGCCGGTTGGGTTTTTGGAGTCGCGGACGCCGATGATGCCGGTGTCGAGGAAGGCGACCTCCACACAGTCTTTGGTCCCGCCGCTGCGGCTGCTCTTGAACCACCGGGCTCCGGACAGGTCAATGTTCATGCTGGTACTCCCTTGCCATCTTCCGCAGCAGTGCTCTGCTGCTGACCTCATCCAACGCCGCGCACTCGATGCGTTGGTACGCATGCCTGTACCGCTGCACGATACCGACCTTCTCCGAATACATATCGCCCGTGTAATTCTCGGCGTAGACGATAGTGGGTTCGATCGGCTCGCCTCGGCTGTCGACTGGGAACTCCAGGATCACGAAGGTTCCGATCAGTTCACCGGTCGGCATTCCCGAGGAGAACGGCAGTATTCGGATACTGACGTTAGGCATCGTGCTGGCGTCTGCCAAGTGTTTTAGCTGGGCGGCCATGACCGAGGGACCGCCGATCACGCGGCGCAACACCGTCTCGCCGAGGATCACGTTGATCTTGGCGGGTCTCGTTTTGCGAGTGATGAGATTCTGCCGCCGCAGTTTCATCTCGACGCGTCGCTCGCGCTCCTCGTCAGTATCGCCAGGGCTGGCGATACGCGCCATGATCCGCGCATAATCAGCCGTTTGCAGCAGTCCCGGAACAAGATCCGGTTGATAGGTCGTCAACGTCTCGGCAGCGGACTCCAACCCCATGAAGACACTGAAGTTCTCCGGGATCAGATCCCCGAACTCATGCCACCACGACTTCTCCGCCGCCTGCTTCGCCAACCCCCGAAGCCCTTCCGCGCGTTCGGGATCGATGCGATAGATATCGATCATCCCGTCGAGCTCACGCATCCGAATCTTCTGGTTCTGCCCCTTCTCGTACCGCTGAAGGGTGCTCTTACTCCACTCCATCAGCCGTGCGGCATCCTCCAGCGTCAATCCGATCGCGTCACGTGCTTCGCGCAGCAATCGCCCGAGCTGTCGACGAGTGATGCTGCTATCGCTGTCCACCAATGAATTACCCCCATATTTCGAGCCGGCATGTGCTCCAGAATCGGGAAGACCCTCCCACAAACTTCGGCTTTGCGCTGGGCTTTTTCGCCGATTGACAGTGGTTCCCGTTTCCGCCTTCCGAGACGCCCGCGGGCGGTGTGTCCTAGTCGTGGCGGTCGGCCGATCCCACTGGTCGACCGCCACCATCGACCACCGATACGAAGGTTCGCGACGATGACGAACATACAAGCGGGACAGCCGAATACAACCTACGTCCGTGCTCGTCCGGACGAGGATGACGCGCGCAAACCCAAGGCGGTCGGCCTGGTCCGGACCAGCGTGTCCGGCCTGGCCGCGCCGCGACATGCGGCCGAGATCCGCCGCCACGCAGAACAACTGGGGTACCACTACCTCTATACGGTCCGTCCACCGGAGCATCCGGACACCGACCCGATCGGCTACGGCCTCACCATCGCCACCGGTGTACGCGCCGCCGCCCTGATCGTCTACGACCTGGCCAGTGTGGACAACACCCCCGCCCGCGTCTGCGAAAGCTGCGACCTCGAAACGGTCTGCCCGCCGGTGACATGGGCGCGCGCCATGCTCAGCAGCATCACCCCGGACCACGCGCACCCCGACCATGCGCTCACCGTCGCCGAGTCACATCGAATCATGCAGCGGCACATAACATGCCGCGCTATCACCTGCCCAATGAAGTCCGCGGCTCTCAGATGTCTGGTTCGCGCGGGCGCGCTCGTCCCACCGGCCATGAGCCCGCGCGAACGCGCCGCGACTCGCGGCCTGCCATTCGAACCGATCAGAAACGAGCCGTCGGCGTGGCACGGCCCTGATCTCGCAACGCTGCTGGATGTGCTGGACGCGCTCACCGACAAGGATTCCCACCCCACCCGTGCCATCGGTTCATAGCCGCCGAATGGACGGCATCCACCGAACCGAAGTCGATCGCCTGCAAGCAACCTGGCAGCTGAACCACCGTCACGAAATCGAAATCATGTTCGTACACAACACATCCGATGCAACACTTAACGCATCGTTCGAACCCGGCGACTATCCCGATCTCGTCCAAGCACGCGAATACCTCCCGAAACTCGCCGAACTCTGGGACGCCGTCCGCCATGACTTCTGGACCGAAGCCATTCCGGCACACCGCCGTTCGCGCCCACCCGAAACGCCGTGATAGCGCGGATTCGCCCTGCTCGACCGCTTACGGAGCGGTAACGCCCTGCCAACGGATCCCCTCGAAGAAGGGAGCCACGTCCACGCCCGGCGGCATGTGGCGGGCGATGTCGGCCGGAGTGGGATAGCGTCCGCCCGGTGGGGAATTGAGCTCGACGAGTATCTGTCGTAGCGCGGAGGTGACCGCCGGGTCCTGGGTAACCGCGAGGTGGGCACTGATGCGCTCGCGCAATGCCCGCATGTACTCCGTCAGCCGCTGCGGATCGGGGCGGTAATCCCAGTTGACCCCATGGCCTATTGCGGCCTTGGCGCCGCGCCGACCATGGACTGTCACAGTGACACTTTCGACCCCGGACCTGCGCAGGTAGCCGCGCAGCGCCGGGACGACGTCACGGCCGCATCCGGTACGACCGTGCCACGGCTCGATCCACAGTTCGTCGAATCGGGCGGTGAGCCGACCGTCCTCGTCGATCTCGATGCTCAGATCCAGATCACCCGCCTCGGCCGGACCTCCGCGGTGCGTGATGAACACACCGCGGATCCGTACTCCTGAGACGACCTGCCGGGGGCCGGTGCGCAGATATTCGACGCGAGTCAGTACGAGTTCGAGGTCGAGGCCGTAGTGCTGTTGCAGACCGGACAATCTCGAAAGCAGTTCATGTTCCGGCGGGTATTCGGCGAGGAGATCCGGTATCGCGGGAACCGCCGACAGATCGGGTCCCGGTGCGGTGGATGTCTGTCGGGCCGACCGTGCGTTGTCGAAGTCGGCATCGAGATCGAGCCAGGGCATCGTCGGGTCGGCGGCATTCCGCATGAGGGCGTCCACCTGCTCATAGGACAGGGGGTGTGCACCACGTGACGGCCACACCCCGGCCGCCTCGGCATAGTTCCACAGCCAGAGGTAGTCGGCGTAGAAACGGTGGGTCAGCGCCTGGGCCTTGCGGGGGTCGATCCGGATTTTGTTCACGAAATCGACGGAGTCGCTGTAGAGCGAGTCGAGGCAGGCCATGGCCCGCAGCCGACGGAATTCCTCGATTCCGGATGCACCGAATTGGTCCCGGATTTCTTCCTCGACCATCCGCACCACCTCGTCGACGGCCGTCAATGGCCACGGGTTCCAGAAGAGGGTGACGTAGTCCCACAGTTGGTGGCGAATGCCAGCGAGATTCCAGTTGTCCAGCCGCACCTCGCCGTCCGGCCGGACCCACAGGTTGCGCAGGGTCGCGTTGCCGTGGCTCAGACCTGCCTTCCAGGTGGTATCGCCCGGCACCCATATCTGGTGCGGCATCGGTATCCGCATCATATTCAGGAACGGGTGCGATTGTTCATGCTTGATTCGCTGCATACTGTGATACAACCCCTCGTGTTCGGCGAGGCTGCGCACGGCGAGGTCGTCGGGAAGTTCGACGGTTTGCAACAGCCGCAGCTGCCGGAACAAGCCGCGCAAGGTCTGGCGCCAGTCCGGGTCATCGGTCGCGGCGATCCGACCTTCTCCCATTTCACGGAATGAGTGTGCGCCCCAGCGCGCCACCGTCTTCGGCACATCGACCCCCGCCTGCCGGGCCAGCTCCTCTGCCCGTTCCTCATCCAGGTCGATGAGGTGGAAATTCCGATCTCCGTCGAGAAGTTTCGGATGAGTGGGGTTGGCCGCCAGATCCTTGTCGCCGGGCTTGGCGACGACGCGTCGCACTTTGACGGGGCTTCCGTCCCGGTCGGTGACACACCAGACTTGCGTGTAGTGACCCACGACGTCGGCGGGACTCATCGCGGTCAGCACCACCAACTTCGCCGCCTGCTCCAGTTCCATGCCGCCCTCCTCGACGGCCTCGGTGATATCAGGAAGAAGGTCCTCGCGAGGTCGCTGACGCGCAGCGGCGCGGTACTCGATCGGGGTCGATGGCGCAGCGGGATCGGTCAGATCTTTGCTCGCCCACCATCGCGCGAACAGTGCACCGGCTCCAGCCTGCTGCCGGACCTGCTGCGGTGTGTCCGGGAGCCGGTCCGGCACATGCCCACCCGTGGCTCGCATGGCAGCCTGCACAGAGGCGGTGGACTCGGCGAATTTGCCTGGCGCGGTGGCCCAGCCGAATCCGTGCCGCGCCGCTCGCGCACCTTCGGTGCCCGAGACTTCCAACTCCACTATGTCGGCGCCCATCCGCCGGGCCAGATCTTCGGCAGGTCCGAGCAGGTATGGGCCCCCGTAGTCACCGGCGAGGCGATCTAGGTCGGCGGTGGTTGCCTCCGGGCAGGCAATCACGCGGCCGGCGCGGTCGAAGTCGAATCGAACCAAGACCTCACCGTATTCCCGGGGGCCGTCCATCAAGACGGTGCGCATCCGTAGACGGCTCACGATGTCGTTGTCCGATTCGCCGAGCGGCTCGAATTCCGCGGCCACCGGCTCCAACCTCGCTGGCCCGTCGCCGCGTTTCATCGTGGCTACCGCATCGCGCAATGCCTGATCGGCCTGGGCGTGGTTGCTGCCCATCCGCAACAGCTCACGTATCGACACCCGCGGCAGCCCGGGTGCCTCGGGTTCGGGCATATCGGCCAACGGCTCGCTGGGCGCTTGCTGCGGGTCGGGCAGCCGCACAAGTCGGCGCGACCACCGCCACAGCAGGTCGCGCGCCCGTGCCAGCGACGGCGCTTGTCGGCCAGCTGCCTCGAAGACGATGGTCAGGTTGCGATGCAACGCTTCCGCCGCGTTGTCGAGGAACGCCGGATCGCGGGCGACGAGCAGTGGCAACCGGAAACTGTCTCCCGCAGCGGATTTCCACGCCTCCAGCACCCGATACCGGTCGAAGTCGGCGGCAGCGGCGTCGCCGTAGTATCGCCGCAGCCGCTGCCTGCACCAGTCCAGCACTTCGTTCCGGACGGCGGGAGTGGGCCACGGGTTGCGTGCCGCGAACGCCACGTAGTCCCACACCGGCGAACCTGGTTGGGCCAATTCCAGATCGATCAGCGCGACCTGCTCACCGTCGGGGCCGAGGCGAATGATGTTGCCGAAGGTCGGATCACCGTGCAGGGCCCCGAGTCGCACATCGCCGTGCGATTCGGGTCGAACGGCGAAAACCTCATGCAGACCAGGCATCCCGAGATCGCCGTGGAGCCGATCGTCTGCGTCGAACTCCAGCCGGATCCGTGCCACCTCACGTGCGAACCGCCGCTCCCATTCGGCACGGGTGTTGGGCAGCGAGTGTTCGGATTCGATGTCGTCCCAGCGGTCCGCGTGCATCGCGTGGAGCCGATCGAGCACGGTGAACAGGCCCTCGGCCGTGACCTGCCACGGGTCCTCTGGGCTCGGGTGTCTGCCGTCGAGAAACTCGTGGATCATGTAGCGCTCCGGATAGGTGTCCTGCGCACCGCCGTAGTACAGCTGCGGTACCCGGACACCGGCCAGCTGGCACAGCGCTACCGCGGCCGGTTCCCCGAAGACCAGGCCGATCCTGGGATCGAAATTGGGATTCGGCGTCGCGGTCGATACGCGCATGACGACCTTCCGGTCGTTGGGCAGCACGATGACCCAAACCCCATGGTGGTTGCCGGCGAACGCGGCCCGGTCACGGACCAGCGTGGTCAGCAGTTCGATCTGCGGCTCGGTCAAAGCGGGATCCTCGGTCTCGGCATCGTGCTGTGTCATCCTGGCCATCGGCCGGGGGCTCGTCGCTTCCGGAACCGAACCGGCGAGGACGGCATCGCCCGCTGCGGCGGTATCCATCGGGGCGCCGTCCAGCACACCCCACCACCTGCGGTTCTGCGGCCAGCCGTGCGGTAGTTGCTCGAAATACTCCGCCATCTCGGCGAATGTAGGCCTTGCCTCGGCGGGCCGGTCGAATCTGTCGAGCATCGGGTCCGCGACAATCTGGTCGGGATCGGTGTTGAGCAGGTGCGCGGTGCTTTCCCTGGATTCGGCCAGATGCTCCGGGTCCGAATCCAGCCGAAGCCCCTGGTGCGCGGCGACTCGGAAGCCCGTCGGGCCGTGGATGGGCACGACAATCCGGCCACCGGCGCCCACTTGGTCGCGCAGTCGTGGCACGAAGTGCTGCACGAACTGGCCACCGGCGAACGCCTCGTCGACCACGAGATGGTCGAATGTGACTGTGATCAGGCCATTTTCGCTCCGCTGGAGGTGAAGTCGCATATCGCCCGGTTCATCGATGCCCCGATCGTCATCGTCGACGACGATCGAGGCCGATACGGTCAGACGCCGGTTCCCCGTGTCGGTCGTAAACCTCGCTCCAGTCGGCACCACCATGTAGCCGCGTGGGCCGTACTCCCGATCCAGCAGACCGTGCACGACTGCGAGCAGTTCTTCGTCGCCGGAAGTCTCGGCTGTGGGCAGGACTGATCCCGGGTTCACGGTGGATGTGGCCGGCGGTCGGCTCGGTTGGACGTCCGGCGTGTCCGGCAGCGGTTCGTCACCCCACCCGGCGCGCAGTTGGTTCGCCGCCGTCGTGATCAGCGTGCGGACCACCTCCTGAGACTCCGGTTCCCAGCCACGCAGCCGGCACAGTCGGCGATAGTCGGTGTAGAACCGTCCGACCAAGGTGTCGACCTTGTCCGGATCGTCCGCGATCTGCTTGACGAAGTTCCTGGAATCGGCATAGAGCGAGTCGAGGCACGCCATTGTCAGCAAACGCTCCAATTCCGCCTCGCCACGCGGTCCGAAACGGTCGCGGACCTCGCTCCTGATTTTGTTTTCGACAGCCTCGGCGATCTCCGGGGGGCGGTTCGTCCAGAGCATGGTCACGTAGTCCCACAGCGGGTGGGTAATGGCCGCATTGTCCCAGTCGATCAGCGTGAGCGTGCCGTCATCGGCGACTCGGACATTATCGAGGGTCATGTCGTTGTGGTTGAGGCTCGGTGGCCAGGCCTGGTCGTCTGTTTCCGGTGACCAGGCCTGATGCGGGGCGAGTCGGAACAGCTGATCCAGCCAGGCCGCGCGACTATGGTAATTGCGCCGCTGATAGTCCAGGTACAGGTGGAGATGTTCGGTTACCGGCCGCACCCGCAGGTGCGCGGGCAACCGCACGTCGAGCAGCCGGCGTTTCACCGCGAACTTTTGGTCCAGCACCGCCTCCCAGTCCGGATCATCCGGTCCTGATGTGCGCCCCTCGGCGTACATCTCGACCTTGTATTCGCCCCACTGGTACACCGTCTCGGGCACATTGATCACGCCCGCGGCCAGCTCCACGGCATCTGGCACATCGAATGCAAGCCAATGGAACCAGCGGCCATCCTGCCCGTTGCGACCGGGATTGCGCGTCAGATCCTTGTCCAAGGTGGCCGACGGCAACGCTCGGTGCACGACTATCCGATTGCCCTGGCCGTCTCGGTCGAACCAGACCTGCGTGCTGTAGCCGTGTCGGTCGGGCGATCGGAGCGCGGCCCGCAGAATCAGCCGGGCGGCGAGCCTCGAATCCAGGCTGCCGCTGCCATCGCGCCTGATATCGACCAACATCGACGCCCGTGATGGTGCAGTATCCGCACGGCGTGCGACCGGCAGATTCTCGGGCTCGCTCCAATTGACGTCCTCGGCATCCCATGCGGCAGCCAGGTCGGTCCCCCAGTACCACGGGGCGGCGATATCACTAAGACTTATGCCCGCTTCCTCCATGCCGCTGTCGAGCAACTCACGTGGTGTCGGGAGTACACCCGACCGCAGCTGTCGGCCCACCTCCGCGATGCCGGCCGGTACGGCCGAGCCGCTGTGCTCGATGGCATCCACCGCATCGAGGAGAGTCTCGCGGATGCCGGCCATTTCACCAGCGTGTTTTCGGTTCCAGTCGAATCCGGCGCGGGCAGCGGCCCGCCGGTCGCGGACCATCATCTGAATGTGGTCGGCACCCGCGCCGCGGGCGAAGTCGAGCACGAGGCGATCGAGGTTCATATCTGGGTAGGTACCGACGTCGTTGGCGGTGATCCGGCCATCGCGGTGCAGGTAGAAGTAGATGTACATGTCGCCGTACTCGCGTCTGCCGTCCATGATGGTGGCCATGACGATCAGCTGGGCGACCGTGTCACCGGCCGGCTCGTCCTCATGCGTGAGCCACCGCACCGCGGTTGGTTCCAGTCGCAGCGGCCCGTCCCAGTGCTGCGCGACCGCTAACACGGCGCGCGCCGCCGCGACCTGTGCGTCGGCGGCTGGGTGCATGGCCGCGGCGAACAGCTGCCGCACCCACTGACGCGGCACCCCGGCGGACGAGGTCTGTGCGGGTGCCGCGGACGCCGGGGTGGTTGTCGCCTCCGGCGCATCCGGTTCGAGCTCACGCTGCGACCATTCGATCAGCAGCTCGCGAACCTCTTGCAGCGAGAGCGGACGCCGATGGGTCGCCCGGCGTACGCGGACTACGTGGCGGTAGAAGTCAGGCAGGACATCATCGACGGTCACGATGCCCGCAGCGATCTTCCTCGGCAGCCGGTAGGCGTCGCCGACGAGGGATTTCCGTGCCTCCAGCAGCACGTACCGATCGAAGTCCGCGACCAATTCGTCGCCGATATCGTCGCCGTAGCCCCGCCGCAGTATGGTCCGGATCTCCCGGTCGACAGTCCGGCGTCCGTCGTCGTCGAGCCAGTCGTTCCCGAGGTAGTACCTGGCCCAATCCCACGCGATCGGGGCATATTGCGCGGACTTGGCGTCGGTGAAGCCGACGCGACCGTCCGTGCCGCGCCGCATCTTGCGCCGCAGCGGGTTGCCGTGGGTGAATCCCATCCGCTCACGGGGTGGAGGCTCGACCAGTGGCATCCAGGTGGCGAATAGCGGCGCACCATCGGTGAGAGCGTCCAGCCTTCGGTCGGTATCGTCGAGTTCGAGCTGGCGGAGCCGGATCTGTTGCTCGTGTTCCCACCTGATTTGCGACGTGTGCTGGTCGACCGGTGTGTTGTGCAAACGCATCAGCTCGCGGGAGACATCTTCGGTCGTACGCTCCCAGCCCTCGTCCGGCAGTACCGCACTTCCCGGAACGTACTCGTGAATCGTCACCCGCGTCCGATAAACCGGCACAGTCTGTGACGACTCGGAATCGTAGAGCAGCCGCGGACCCTGCACGCCGGCCTGGTGAAACGCGTCGGAGGCGACCGCCGCGGAAACAACCAGCCCATCGAAGTCGAACCCCAGGCGTTCGGCCTCGAGCAGATAGACCCGGACCGTCACCATCACATCGGCGGTCGAGGCATTCGTGGTGGAAAGCGGCAGATGCCATACGCCACATTGGTTTTCGTACTCGTCCGGCGGAGTCACTCGCACCTGTTCCATCACCCGGAGCACCTGTTCCCTGGTGAGACGTCGATCCAGCCGCGACGTGGTGGGCGGCGCCGCAGGCGGAATCGCCTCGCACAGTTCGCTCAGCCACTCGGGTGCGTTCTCGACCGGTTCGAATCCCGCCTGCACAAGCAACCCGCGACTGTGCAGAGGGTTGACTCCATTCGAATCGGCGGCAGCCTTTACCCGCAACACATTCGCCCCAGCCCCTCTTACGAAGTGGCGCACCATGTCGAGGAACGACCCACGACCCGTACCGCCACGGACGAGGTATTCGGGGACGAACTCGCTGGTCTGTGGATCAACGGCCGCGGTCACGGTCCCGGCGGTATCGAGGTCGAAACGCAATTCCACATCGCCGAACTCGACCGGCCCGATCAGCACCACGGCATGCATGCGGATGCGCCCCACCACCCCGCTACCGGCGGGCGCGGATTCGTACTGCGCCTCGACCACTTCCAGTCGGTGCGGCCCGTACTCCTGCCGGAGGGCGTTCGTCGCCCTGGTCAACAGTGCGTCGCCCGGATGCGCCAGCAACTCACGAATCCGAATGCCGAGCCGCGGTGGTAGTGGCTCGTCTACGGACTGCGCGACTTTGAAGCGGTCTGCCGACGACGGCCACGTGTGCGCTTCAGGACCCGAGAACGCGTCGAGAACCCGCTGAGCGTCGGACATGGATATCAGCGCGAGCCCGGCGGTCCGGCGCACCCTGACGAGATTCGCACGGAAAGACGGCAGCACGTCCGCGAGCCGAACAGCGTCGGTGGCGAGGTCCTGCGACCACTGGAAGGCTTGGCGAACGGCCGCGATTCGCGCCTCGAGCGAAAGGTAGCGATCGAAATCGGCCGTTGCGGCCTCGCCGTACCGGGCGTGGATGCGACCTCGGCACCAGGCGTGCACTTGCGGCCGCACTTCCGGCGGCCATGGGTTGCGGACCACGAATGTGGCGTACGCCCACGCCAGCGGACCGGAATCGACGAGTTCCCAGCCGGGAAACCGCGGCCTGCCCTCCGGTGCGGGCACCACGCTGCCGAAGGTCATCGCGCCGAGTAACGGGGCGGCCGACTCGCCGCCAGCCGCCGGTGGTCGCGGCTGGAACACCTCGGACAGTTTCGGCAGAGGGAGCCAGCCGAACCCGGCACCGCGAGTCGCGATATCCGCCTCGGCGATTCGCAATGCGCGCTGTACCCTGCGCTCCCACTCGGAACGTGTCGTCGTCGGTGCCGACGGTGCGGCGGAGGCCGATCGGGCGAACCACTCCTCGGCGACATCGCCGCGGAACGACATGTCTTCGCCCACGAATTCGGCGACCGTCAGCGGTGGTCCCGTGATGTGTTCCTGTTCGTTGGCGCCCGCAGTTTCGTCGGCTGTCGCGCCGGGCGGTGGGCTGTGGGCGGAGGGGCCCTGGCCTGGGTGGTTGTGGTTTTCGGGGTGGGTGTCTTTGCCGAAGCGGAGTTGGTCTGGTG
>NZ_JBFANH010000036.1:26226-80026 GCF_040674755.1 Nocardia sp. NPDC049737
GTTGGGTGTGGTGTGTGGTGGTGCCGTCGTTTGTGGGGAGTGGGCCGGGGTGTGTGTGCGTGTGTTTGTTCGGGCGGGGCAGGTGGGCCAGCCTCGGGTCGGACGGCTCCACGGGAGTCGCTCGCGGCCATCCGAAGTCTGCCTCTGCCGCAGCGGACGGCTCGCGGTCGGCGTTGTCCCTGTTCGGCTGCTCGCCATCTGCTGCGGGGGAGTGTTCGGCTTGTGCTTCGGCCGACCATCGCAGTTGTCGCAGTAATTCCAACGTTTCCGCGACGGCTTCGGAGGCTTCCGCCCGGTACACGAGCCGGTCGGCGGTCGCCTGGCTAATCGCTTGCCCACGGCGATCGACCGGCACGTTGATCAGGAGGCGGTGGAGTTCTTTCGCCAATTCGGCGATTTCGCGCGCTGCACGTTTCGGTGCGTAGCGCGTGGGCAAGAGAGTATTCAATGCGTGCAGGAGGGCAGCGGCCTTACTGAAGTAATCGATCCCAATGTTGTACTGACTGGTCTGCTTTGTGTAGTAGCTGCCAACCGTCACGAGGCTCCACAAGTCTCGCCCGGCCTTCGTCGCGGAGCTCGGCTTGTCGGAACGGCTCCTTATGCGCAAGCGATTCTCGCGCTTCCGTTGGCGCAGGTTCTGGAAAGCGAGGATTAGTTCCGGCGAGAACTTTCCGTCGGAACGCAACCGCAACGTGGTGTCAGCCGATTCGGTTCTCGATTGAACCACTTGACTCTGTGTCGCGTCCTCGATGTGGCCCATGGCCTGCCTGAGGGTGGCCACCAATCGTGCGCGACGTGGGTCGTCCGGCGAGGCGTTTCGGGTACCGATCGCCGGTGCGGCCTCTAGTGCCGCCGCCGCCACATCTTCCAGACTGCGGTGAATTTCCCAATACGGTACCGGCAGTTCGTGCAGCCGGTGCGGGGCGCCATGCGGATCGGTGATCGCACCGATGGTGTCCACCACCAGGTTCGCGCATTCCCACATCTCGCGGGCGACCAGGCGCCACGCCCTGAGCGCGAATACCATCTCCGACAGTGTTTGGTTATTGAGCAGTCCCAGATGGCCGCGCAGCTCGCCGAGGTAAGAGAATTGCGCGGTGATCTGCCTGCCCAAGCCGGCTATCACCGCGTTGAGCGTGCGGGCCGTTTCGGCCAGCTGCTTGGTGGACGTCTGCTCGTCGTAGTCGCCGCTGTGGAACGCCGTCAGCTCATCGGTCACCCGCTGTCGCAATTCGCTCATGAGCGTCCTGGCTTCATGGAAGCCCAGCTGTGATGTCCATGTCTCGAGGGCTCGATATTCCGCAGTGTCGAGGTCGGGTCGGACGACCGCGGCGGGTGTCGAGGTGGCGCCGACAGTTGTCGTGGCCGAAGAACCCGAGGCCACATCCGGGCTCGGTGCCGCTCGACCGCCGACGCCGTTCCACTGGCTGGGCGCAGGATCCGAAACGCCGAGGGCTGCGAAGACCTGTTTGTCGGACAGACTCGTACTGTCATTCCACGCTGGCCGGGCGGTTGTGAAGGCGCCCCGCAGTTCCTTGCCGACAAATCGGATCTGTTCCGGAGTGAGTCGCCCGAACTTGGCCGCATTCCACAAGCGGATGATGTCGTGGACGATTCGCTGTATTTCCAGAAAGAGGAAATAGAGGTCCCAGATATTCGGTGGCGCAGACATTTTCCGCCGCAGCTGTTCAGTGGCGGGGCCGGATCCGGTCAGGTGGTACATGCGGACGAAGTCGAGAATCGGATCGCCGGGCCTGGCCAGCTCCCAGTCCACGACGGCGATTCGGGTGCGGAGCAAGTTGTACACGCGCATCAAGTTATTGAAATGAGCGTCGAAATGGATAATGGCGAAAGGTGCCTCGACCTGCGACTCCATGAGGGCAGAATTGACCCACTGGATAACTGGTTCGAAGGGCTCCGCGGGTATGTTGAGCTGGGTCAGGCAGTCGCGGATCTCGGGTAGCGCAGCTGCGAGATTCTCCATTTCCTCGGCAACGAGTTCGGCTACGAATGCACGGCGATCACCGATTCCGATATAGGTCTGTTCGTGCAGCTCGTGGAAAACGTCCACAACCTCGTCCAGCAATGTCACCATCTCATCGGTGCCGAGGAGATCGGCGAGCTCGCGTCCTTCGAAGTACTCCATGAGCAGCACCTCGTCGAGGACGCTGCCATCGGGCATCTCGACGTGATAGAACACGTGGTGTATCCACGGCACGACTGGTTGCCCGAGATCGGCGAGATGCCGGTACATCCGCCACTCGACGATTTTCCTGCGGTCCAGATCGTCCGGCATGGAACCTGCAAACCGAAGCATGAATTGCGGCTTTCCGTTCAGGTAGCCGACGGGAACATTCGGGTTCTTGCTTCCGGTGACCGCCCGCGACAGGCCCTGCTTGCCCTCCGCCAACAGTGCTTCGGCGATCTCGGCTGGCAGCTCCCGGCCGGTCGTTCCACCGTATGTCTCGGCTCGATCGAGTCCGGGTATGGGGTCCGGTAGTTGCTGCTCACGAGCCGTCACGGTCTCCGGCTCGGACTGCTGTGCGGCTGGTGCGGTAGCTACTGCCGATGCGAGCCGGTGCAGTGCGCGCCGCTCCGCTGTCCGCGGCGGTTCGTCCAGCCCCAGTGTGTCCGCGGCCTCCGGGCGGGTGCGGCCCTCCCAGAACCTTGCCATCAGGTAGTCCCGCTCGGCGGCGGTCAGGGTGGCGATGCCGTATTCCACCTCCTGTCTGGTCCGTCCTGGCGCGAGTGCGTGCGCCAGCGGGTCGGCGGCTTCGACATTCGTCAGTTCCATCAGGGCAACGAGCATCCCCTGCCTGAATCGTTCGAACTTGATGTGTTCGACCGCACGATTTCGGGCTTCGGCGATCAGTGCTTCCTCGGCTCGGTCGTCACCGTCTTCGAGCACGGCAGCGGTGATGCGCTCGGCCACCGGCAGATCGCCGCCGAGCTCGTCCCGCACAATCGGGAAAATCGTCTGCCACAAGGATTCCTGGGATGGTGGGGGCGGAGTGGCCTCGGGCGTGGCGTGCCGTCGAGCGAGAATTCTTGCCAGATCATTGGGAATGAACCCGCGCGGATCCGACCCGTCGGGTGCGGGTCTGGTCGGCTGTGCGGGCCTGGGCGCGGGTGTGGTGACCAGCTGATCGGGGAGCGGGAAGTAGATCGGCGGGGCCACCGGTTCGAAGAACCATTTCGGCTCATAGGGGGGTGAACTCGGCGAATCCCACGATGGTCGGTCGGAATCATTCAGGCCGTCGGCGATGGGTCCGGGGGCAGTGCGCAACTGCGTCAGGGCGGCGACCACTAGGCGCAAATTCTCCGCGAGCGATGGACTCTGTGCGGCGGCGGCCAGTTCCTCCATGCGTGCGATGCCAAGGTACGCCGCGGTGAGCTTGCGAACGGTTTCCGGCGCCGCGCCGAGGGGTGATCCATAGCGTCGGTACAGGTAGTACTCGCGGGAGTTCATCTGGAATATCTCGGGATATCCAGCTGCGTTGGTCACCAGCATTTCCTCCGCGGATACGAGCGGCTCACCGTACGGCAGGAGGGCGCGCAGGATGCGCAATAGTGGTGCGACCGCCGGATCGGCGGATATCTCGGCAGGCAGGTCGTAGACCCAGTCGAGACTATTTTTCACCCGGCCGTCCGAATTTTCGGTCCAAGCGAATTCATGGCGCTGGAATTTTTCGAACAACTGATAGTGGACCAGCCATTTTATCGCAGCCGTCGCATATCTTCGCTCGGTGACGAATTGTCTACGACTGATTTCGTCCGCAGTTTCGTCGACCGCTGTCTGACTTTCCTGTCGAGCGGTGTCGTCGACGGGAGGTCCGACGAGAGAGTTCTCGCGTACCGGCGGGGGTACCGCAATGAATTTCGGGCGGAGGTACCTGACGATACCGACCTGGCCTGCGCGTGGATCGCGAATCTCGATTATTTTGTTCGGGAATCTAGAATGCAGGGCGGCATCTATCGACGCGCGCAGTTTCCTGATTTGGGGATTATCTTCATCCGGATTCTCCAGTAACACAAACGCGTAGGCGCGCCCGTATGAGTCGAGGCCGTATTGGATCCGGCATGCGACCTCAGTGGCACCGGGTTCGACAGTGATCGTCACCGTTGGCAAGAGCGGGAGTAGCGAGGGCTTACCCGTGCGCGAAGCTTCGTCGGCATGCAGTATCAGCCCATCGGATCGGAATTCCGCCCTGGTGACATATCCCCGTACCGCGGTCGGGCTGTCCTTCGGCCCGGCGTCGACAATGATCACATCCCGTGCACCATCGCTCGGGGAGTGCGCTGCGAACGGTTCCGGTTCCGCTTCGATCGGATGATGCAGTTCGAACCAGACCGATTGCCGTGCGCCGTCCTCCAGGACCGTCGTACCGAATTCGTCCGACAAGGCACGCATCGCCACGGTCGGTGCCTGCGCCTCGGTATCGCCGTCTATGGCGCTGATCACCTCGAACCGGATCTTGTGGTTGTCCGAGGTATCGGTCGCGGTGATCACCGCTTCGATCGGGCCGGTGGGCTGTCCCCATGGCTTGGCGACCAACTGTGTGAAAAGCACGTTCGCCTTGGCAACCTGTTCGTCGGTCAGCCAAGGGAATTCGGGCAGCAGGCCGAGCATCTGGTCGCGTGCGGGGTGAGCGGCAGTCACTTGCTGGGCCTGATTCAGCGTTGTTCCATCGGCCTCGCGGATCACGAATTGCTTGCGGGCGAGTGTGGTTGGGGCGGCGGCTTCTTCGACCGCAGTTTCGTCGGTAGCCGCGCCGGGCGGTGGGCTGTGGGCGGAGGGGCCCTGGCCTGGGTGGTTGTGGTTTTCGGGGTGGGTGTCTTTGCCGAAGCGGAGTTGGTCTGGTGGTGGTGTGGGGGTGGTGTGGGGGAGGTGGAGGAGTTGGCCTGTTGCCGTGTTGGGTGTTCGGCGGTAGGTGAGTGCCCAGACGGTGGTGGTTTCGGTGTGGGTGGTGTTGACGAGTTGGGGGAGGGTGGTTTGTTCGCCGGTGTGGGTGCGGAATTGTGGTTGGCCGTTGTGGGTGCCGTGGTAGGTGAGTTTTTGGCCGTTGAGGTCGAATTGGTGTTGGTCGTGGTTGTTTCGGCCGTGGTAGGTGAGGGTGTAGGTGTGTCCGCCGACGCCGTGTTGGTCGGTGGTGGCGCGTTGTTCGAGGATGAGTGCGGTGATTGTGGTGTTTTCGGGTTGGTCCTCGGCGTGGTTGATCATGGCGTCGATGAGGTGGGTGTGGGGGTTGTGGGTGGGGAGTTGTTCGGGTTCGGCGTTGTGGAGGTGGGGTTTCATTTCGGCCCAGGAGAGGCCGTTGAGTCGGTTGGGGTTGGTGGGGATGGGGTCGGCGACGTGGCCTTGGTGGGTGCGTAGGTGGTCGATTGCGGTGGTGGTGCAGTGGTTGATGGGTTGGGTGTGGTGTGTGGTGGTGCCGTCGTTTGTGGGGAGTGGGCCGGGGTGTGTGTGCGTGTGTTTGTTCGGGCGGGGCAGGTGGGCCAGCCTCGGATCGGACGGGGGCGCTGGAGTTGCCCGCAGTCGCTCGCCGACCATAGGAACCTGTTCCTGCGGTGACAGCGCCCGCGTCGGGTCCGCGGCTGCTCGTGCTCTTGCGCCGGCGGCTCGGTGCAACTGGTCGCGGTTTTCTGATGCGCGGGCGGCGTATTCAGCGAGGTTGTGTGCGGCCGGAAGGCCCAACGTCTCGGTCAGGTTGCGATACGCCGCGAGTATCTCCAGCGGAATCTCTTGTTCGACAATGTGACCCCTGCTGGGGGATTCCAGCAAACCCTTTATTTCGGCCAGGATCTCCGTGACGACTTCGTGTGGCATCGGGTCCGCATCGATATCGGATCGCAGCCCGTAGCGGATGTAGTTTTCCACCGAAACCGCCGCCGCCCCGACGATCGCGATGTGCTGGACCTTTGGGCTCTGCTTTTTGATCGTCGCCCACACTCGCCGTGCGTGGTGTGGCGTGCTGATGACGATGATGGATTCGACGTCATGACCGAGTTCCTCGAGCAGAGTTACGGAATACGCCGCATTAGCCCTGGTGTTCTCAGCCTTTGGTTCCTCGATGATGTGATCGGAGACCAGGCCCAGTTTCTCTGCTGCCAACCTGAACCGGGCAGCCTCCGTTGCCCAGGGCCGTTGCGCCTGGCCCGACTTGGCAGCCACCTTGTCATAACCAGAGAACACCACCGGGATTCCGCTGAGCCGCTGATCATGAACAAAGTTCGTGGCAAGGGCCGATCCACCATCGTCCGGGCTGCCGAATACGACAACGGCACCGTAGGTGTGTCCGGCATCGAAGGCCCACTTGGGATCATTTCGGAGGAACTCCCAAATCGTCCTCAGATCCGACATCGTCTGTTCGGTATCCACTCCCCGATCGCCCAGATTTCGCAACCAGTCGGCATACGGATCATCGGTCTGCGTCGCGGAATCGGATCCGGCCGACCGCTGTCGTTGTTGTTCGAGACCGACGGGTTCCACCGAGGAGGGATCGCCCGATTCGACGAGCACCGCGGCGATGCGCGCCTGCAGTAGGGTTCGCGCCTGCTCAACAGCTGCGTCTTCGGGGGGGTGGACGGGCTGGTTCGCTGGTGCGGGGACGACGCCACTGCGCACGGCCCACGCGACCATCGCGTCGGTGTCCTTGATACCGAGCTTGGTTCGGAGACGAGATCGCAAGACCTGCACTGCGCGCTCTCTCAGGCCGAGCTCCGCGGCAATGGCCGTGTTCGAAAGGTCTTGGGACAGTAGGTGAAGGACCTGCCTCTCTCGGCGCGCCAGCTTGACGTCGGCGGGTGGCTCGGGCACCGGTTCGGCGGATGGGCGGTCGGCGACCCGAACCCGTCGCGCGATGTCCAGCAGTGTCGCTCGGTCAGGTGCGCCGAGTTTGACCGTAAGCATGGCGAGGTCGTTGCGTACGGTGTTGTCCGTTACCCCGACAATCCGCCCAATCGCCTTGAAGGACAACTCTTCGGCGGCAAGCCGGAGTACCTGTCGCTCGCGGTCGGTCGGTTCGTTCTGAGTTGTATTTGCGGTATCGGTGCCGCGTTCGGCGTTCATCCGATTTCGGAAGGCGTGCACGACTGCTGGGGAGACGGTCGCCGGATCGTCGTCGGTCGCGCGGGTCCCGGCCGCGACGCGAAGGATCTCCACCTGGACCGGTGAGAGTTCGAGGACATTCGTCGGCGCTGCGGTCGATGTCGGCGCGTCGTCGTGCGGTAGCACCCGACCCGCGTCGCTGGTCCCGACCTTGTCCCTGAGCTGTGCCAGGCACAGGTCGAGCTGCCTGGGCGGCATACGAAGCACCGCCCCGATCGTCTCGCGTGGCATCTCCTCGGCGCCCTGCGCGACCACGCGGAGGAGGAGGGCCTCGGCTTCGGTCAGTGTGACCGTGCGCGCGTCGTTGGTTTCCGATGTCGTCGAGTCACTTTCGTTGCTCCCAGTTGGGGGTGGACTATCGGTTTCGCCGACCACGTAGAGCGGTTCGTCGAGCTCGTCGTCGGGTTCCCGCACGCGCGCAGCAAAGGCGATATCGAGTACCCGAGCATGCGTCGGCAGTACCGGGGGGTTGGGCCACGACTGGGCTGCGACGGCAAATGCTCGGGTTACGTTCCAGGCGAGCCTGAAGGTCTTGCCGCGGTCGGGGTCGGGTGCGGCCGCTTCGTCCGTAAGGCGGATCGTGTCGTGCAGAACGCGCACTCGGTCCAAAAGGTGGAAATAGGGGACCAGATGAGATGGGATGTCGTCGAATCCGTGCACGGTGCCGGGACTGCGATGCCGCATGATCGCCGCTTCGAAATCCGGTGGGCCGTACATGGCCAAGCCGAAGTCCACCAGCATGACGCCGAGCGGCGTCTGCAACACATTTGCCTGTGTGATATCCCCGTGCAGGATGCGGAATGGCTGGGAACGAATGTTGGGCAGGTGCGACTCCAACCCCGCGGTCAGCGACTCCGGAAGGTCGAGCTCGTCGAACACGGCCCTGTACCCCGGCATCGCTCGGTACCGTTGATACAGCTGCTCGAAGTGGTCCACCAGCATCCGGAAGAACCCCACCGAGTCGCCGGATTCGGGATAACCGTCAGGGAGTGGAAGTAAATCCTGTGGCACCGGCACCTGCGCCAGCCCCCCGGCTATCGAGTAGATCGTATTCCTGACCTCTTCTGCGCGAAGGTCAGGAACCGGTGTGCCGAAGATTCGCCGTTGAATCTCGAAGATGAGACTGTCCCGGTCATCGACTTCCGCGTGCAGTACCTGCGGTATCCGCCGCCGGAGGCGCGGCGCGTGCTGCGCGATCGCCTGCAACGTCCGGTACTCCTTCGGCCAGAGCACGAAGTCGAGTTGGGCCGCGCCCGCCTGCGGAATGCGGATAGCGAATTCACCCAGCAGGTAGATGTCGTTGGAGTGACCAGTGGACACCTTACGGCCGAATCGCACCGCGGCGTCGCGCAGCGCCAAGGCCACATCTCTCGGCATCACCTCGCCTTCATCGCTACCGAGCGACCGGTAATCCTCGGCCGAAAGCAACAGGTCCCGCAAGATCGGATACTCGGCAAAGACCGGCTCGAGAGTAACGACAAGGCTTGCCGAATCCGGGTCGTCGCCGACGCCGTCTTCGGAGTCCGACGGATGTCGGTTTTCAACGACCTGCTCATCACTGATTTTCGAGTGCGCTGTTTTCTCGGTATCCGCGATATATAGCGGACCGTCGAGATCGACTGGTGGCGCTGCAATATAGAGCGGTCCATCGAGATCGAGTTCCGGTGCGGGTTGGTTGTCGTCGATCGTCCGGTCGGTGACCGGTGTCGGTTCAGTGACATCGATGGACGAGTCCGCGGAATTGTCTATTGGCAAGGGCGGCGGGGCCGCGTCGCCGTGCACGGTATTAGGGATCCAGTCGCCCGCCTGGTGGGCGGGAGTGGCGAATCCATATGGGAGGGTGAGCGGTACCTCCGGGCCGAAGTGGTAGTAGCCGAGTATCCGTGATCCGGTGATTCCGCCGATGAGTTGAACGGATCGGTCGGGGTCGGCGCGCAGGAATCCGGCCTCGGGCCGCGCGACGTAGACGCGTCCGGTTGCCGACCAGCGGCGGGCCTGGTCGATGTCGCGGTATGCGCTGAGGGGGCCTTCGCCTCTCGACGTGATGCCGGTCGTGAGTACATCGGTCGGCGGGTGGCCATGGTCGGGTATGTATACGAGTCCGGGGTCGGTGGTGTATTTGACTGGGAAATGGTCGTGGTGGCGGGCGAGAAATGCGAGATTCTGCTCGACGTCGACGTTCCGGTCGGCCGCTGACGGCATCGGATCCGCGCCGGCGGGCAACCCGATCCGTTCCCGCGCGGTTTCGGTGCGTGCTGATTCAGAGTCATCGGGCTCGGGCTGCTGGTTTGCGGCTTTGTCGATGTCCGGTTGCGCCGCGGAATTGGATCCGGTCGACTGCTGCGTGGCGGTCTCGACCGCCACCGCATCGGATTCTTCCGAGTCCTGGTGCGGCACAGCGACTCCGGTGAGGATGATGCCGCCTTCGACCACAAATCGGCCGTGGAATTCGGTCAGCGGTGGGCCGTCCAGGGTGGAGCGATCCGCAATCAGCAGTTGCGCGGTGAATTCACCTCGTTCGATATCGAAGGTGATCAGAATTTCGTGGAGACGGAGTTTGCGATGGGTCAGCGGGTACCACGCCTTGATGACAGCTTCCTTGGCGGAGTGCAAGACTCGGTCCCAGTGCACGCCGCCGTCGGTACCGATCTGGTCGAGCCACTCGCGTTCGGCGCGCAGCGCCAAGCCATCTTGCCGACCACCAGGGATTGCCTCGTTGTATTCGGCGTCGATTCCTATCGACCGATGGTGCCGAGACACCGCGGCGACGAAGTAGCCGGTTCTGTCGGCAAGGGTGAGACCCTGTTTGTGGCTGATGCTTCCGACGACGCCGGCCTGCCATAGCGGCATCGGCTGCCCACCCTCACGGAGCACCGGCGCGACCGGCACACCAAGGCGTGCCTGCGCACGGTGCGCGACCGTGCGTCCGTACACGATTTCGCGTCCGCGCATCCCGTCCGGACCCGTCTTGAGCGCATCCAGCAGTACCTGCTCCTCCGGTAGCAGCGCCGCCGTCGGATCCTTGCCGATGATCTCGGCCGTGGCTACTCCGGCGGGCAGACCGAGACCTTCGATGATCGTCCGTCCAGCCGGCGCTCGCACTTGGCCCGGCTCGACGGTGTTCGATTGGTCGTTGCCGGCGGTCGGCTCGAGTTCGGTTGTACCGCCCCGCGCCGGATCGGCTTCAGATGCCGATTCGGCGCGGATGTCCGCAGGCTCGCCGTGGCGGGTCGGCTGCTCCCCGTCTACCTCGCTCGATTCGTGCGGCGAAGTGATGAGCTCGGCCTCGAACGTGATGATGCCGTTCTCCTCGGCGGGCTCGGAGAGCGGGACCAGTGTCGAACTCCGCGGGATCAAGATCTCTCGTTCCGCTTCTTGGTCTATCCTTGCCAACCCCTCGTCGATGATCGATATCGACTCGACATCGATAAGCTGGGCGCCGGTGTCCACGTAGATGATGATTTGGACGGGCAAGTCGACGTGGCGACCCGGCAGTACGGAAGCAGACATCAATCCGGTGTCCGTCAAGCCGAAGTTGACGAGCCCGTGGCGTCGGCCGAACACTCGCTCGAGGCTGTCCAGTCTCCGGTACAGCTTGACCGGCCCCACTGAGGCTGCCGCATGCCGGAACGCCCAATCCATGCAGTTGATTTGGGCCGCAAGGGTTTCCGCCAGAGTTCGGAATTGGGGTGTGTCCGGCCAGCCGATGCCGCGCCCAGCGGCGAACACCTCCTCGGCGGTGACCTCGCGCTGTGAAAGCTCGATCCGCTGCTGCGGTGTAAGCCCTCGGCCCATCGCGCGTAGCACTGGGTTGACCGAGGCGGACGCGGTGAACGCCCGGAGGGCACCGACGATCTCGTCCGCGTGGCCATCCGCCGGATCGTGCCACATATGTATCCAGCCGACACCGTTGCGGATTCGAGCCACCGCCTCGTCACCGTCGACCGCCATACGGCGGAACCATTCGAGTCGCGCCGCCGCGTCGGCGGGATCGGGATTCTGCACGGTCCGCGATACGGATTGCGTGACAGGTTTTTCGCGTGACCCTGGCCGGTTGGTCGCTGATCCGGCAACAGAGGGTCCGGGGGCCGACAAGGTGGTGGACCGCTCGTGGCCGACGATCTCGGCCGAGCTCACATCGGCGGGCAGTACCTGCCCGATCGCTTCGCCCGCTTCGGCGGTCGGAGTGGGATCCGAGTCGGCGGAATCGGATTCGGGCTGCGCGGACGAATCCGGCGATTCCAGCCCGGCGGCGGAGCCGATCCGGCCGCGGACTCTGCGGCCCTCCCGCCACGTTCGAAGCCGGGCTGCCACGCTTTTGCCCAGGTGCTGATCCGGCTCGCCGTCGACGAATGCCATACCTGCGAACGGACCGAGGCTATCCAGATCCAGGCCGTATTCGTCACCGAGGCGCCGCAGGCAATCCGCTGAAGGCTCCCATTCCCGAAGCCGTGCCGAGTCGTCGGTGTGGAAGGACACCCACACAGCGGGCTCGCCCACCCGCTCGCTTCGGTTGTGCAGCACAATCAGGTGATTCGCCACCTCATTGCGCCCGACCGGACCCGGACGTTGCAAGACCAGCGCAACCGTTGACCCCGGACGTTGGGCCATCCACCCCTCGACGGTCCGCTCCTGCTCAGTCTTCGGTATGCCGTTCCGACTCACCGAGTCCCAGCCGCCTCGGTGCAACGCGGCGCCGAAGATTCGCTGCATCGTCCGAACCCGTGAGGCTCCCTTGCCGATCCGCTTGGCCGCACGCTCCCGGATGCTCTCGTCGCCGATGAGGTCCGCGACCAGCTCCGCCGCACCGACCACACAGTGCTCGGAATCGTTTGTGAACTGCGTCCATACTTCCGTATCGCCCGAGACGGCGGCCGCAACGGAATCGCTATGAACCGGTGCGGGTTCCGGATCCTCGGCGTTCGGTGTCGCGGGTGCCAGGAGCTCGCCCGGCCGTGCTTTCTGGAGCTCGCCATCCGCCAGGACCACCTGGCCGCCGACGATGACCGCGCTGACCCCCGCAGCGGGTTGCCGCGGATCGGTAAGGGTGGCGACCTCGGCCTGGAACGCCTCGGGATCGAAGAGGACGAGGTCCGCGATTTTCCCGTGCTGAATGACACCGCGATCTCCGAGCCCGAATCGCTGTGTGGGCAGCGAGGTGATCTTGCGGACAGCTTCCTCGAATGGAATTCCCAGCCGCGCCGCCTCCTCGAAGTACTTCGGAAAGGTCCCGTACAGCCGGGGATGCGGTTTCTCCGCATCGGTCGGCAGGCCGTCCGATCCGATCATGCTGTAGGGCTTGCGCAGTACCCGTGCCATATCCTCCGGGCTCAGGCAAAGTGAGACGAAAGTCAGGTCGCCCCTGGTCTTTTCGAGCATATGGCAGACCACTTCGGTGACCTCCATGCCGAGGGCCTCCGCCGCCTGCTCCAGATTGAGACCCTCCAGCCGCTTGAGCTCGTCCAGCGCCCTGAGTTCTTCGGCGTGCCTGAGATTTTCCAGGCGCTCGAGTTCTTCCTGATTCGCGGCTCCCCGCAGTCGCTCGAGTTCCTCGGCATGTCTGCGGACTTCCGTGCGCTTCAATTCCTCGTCCGGAACGAATGTCAGGACAAGCGCCGCAGGGGTGTCTCCTTGAAGGATATTCTCCCAATCCAGGTAGTCGGGGTCCCCATCGACGAGTTTGTCGCGGATCCGCGCGCGCCGCTCGGGATCGCGCAACCTGGCCATCGTCTCGTCCATGCCGCCCTGCAGGGCTGAGGGCGGCAGCAGGTAGATCGGGATGAGACCGGTACTCGGGTAGGGGTAGACATCGACGGTTACGTCCAAGCCGTCGGCGACGGCTTCGTCGATCATGCGCAGCGCCTCGGTCATCGTTCCCCAGTTCGCGGGGCCGGTGGCCTTGAGATGGCTGAGGTGGACTGCGACTCCGGTGTCACGGGCTATCCGCAACATCTCGGCGACGGAATTGAGCAGGCCGTCGCCTTCGTTTCGCATGTGCGCCACGAGAAGACCGTCATGGCGTTGGACGACAGCCCCGAGACGGGTCAGTTCCTGCGGGGTCGCCGTGGCTCCGCCGTAGATCAGTCCCAGTGAAAGGCCGACCGCACCGGCCCGCATCGCCTCCTCGACATGCTCTTCCATCGTGCGGATTTCGTCTTCGGTGGCTTCGCGCGCGTCGTGTCCCATCGCGGCAACCCGCACCGCGTTGTGTCCCAACAGCGGACGGACGTTCTGCCCCAATGCCTTTCGGCCGAGCATGTTCAGCCAGAACCGCATTGTGGGCCAGTCCCATGGCTGGTCGATCACGCCGAGCACCGCGGCGGCTTGTTCGGCGAATTGTGCCGCATCTTGCGGATCCACGGTCGGGAACATGCTGAAACCGCAGTTGCCGGTGACCACGGTCGTGACGCCTTGGCTGACCTTGAAGTCCAGCGTGCCCCACTTCGTTACGGCTACATCGTCGTGGGTGTGGGTGTCGACGAAGCCGGGCACGAGGACGAGCCCTTTCGCATCGATGACGGGTGCGCCGGCCCGTCTGGGCAGGGCGGGGCCGGTGGCCACAATGCGTCCGCCCCGCACCACCACATCGCCGACGAACGATGCGGCACCGGTTCCGTCGACGATTGTTGCCTCGGCGACGACGACATTCTGCGTCAGTACCTCGGTCAGTCGCTCTTGCAGCTGCTGGGTGTCCGCGGAGTCGAGGTGGCGCAGCGTAGCGGCGGACTGCTCGAGCTCTGTGACCCAGGCGCGGACAGTTTCGTACCATGCCCGCCGGTTCGGCTCGTCGCGCCGACGGTAGGCGTCCGCGTACCACCGCTCCAGTTCGAGGAGGTCGTTGCGCAGCCGGACTGCGGAGTTGAACTCGTCGACGTAGGCGCGCAGCGCGTTCAGCCTTGACAACCGTCGGCCCGACCGCAGCAACACGCTGCGGCCATATCGCCCGAGCACCGTGCGCACTCGGCCGCTCACCGCGATCGCGTCGACGACGGCCCGCACCCGTTCAGCGGGCGCGTCCGGCGGCAACAGTCCGATTTCCGCTCGCAGTTCGTCCGGCAGTGCTCGAATCTGCGCGGCAAACAGCTGGGCCAAGGCGTGGCGGCTCTGTTCGAGCCGCATCCCCGCCGGACGGTCGCCGGCGAGCTCCCGCAACCGCGCCATGTCCAGCTGACCGTTGCCGATCATGCGCGCGATCAACTGCCGACGCCATCCACGCCGCATCGGATTGCGGTCGCGCATACGCCACACGTCCGATGCGCCCGCCTCGTCGCCAATCATGCGGAAGTCCGCAGTCACCCGCTCTCGAAGCTCGGTCAGGGCGGGACCGAGTCGAAGTTGCGAGGAGGAATCACCCGGGAGAGTAACCGCTGGTCCGTTCGGGCTTTCCGGGTTGCCGGGGCGGCCTTTGATCGGGTGCCCCCGTTGCTCTCGGGTGGGGCCGTCGGTATCGGGGCGGGCGGCGAGTTGGAGACGACCCCGGCTGTCCTTGGTGAATTCAAGGAGGAAGGCGTCTTTGATTTCGGGGAAGGTTTCGGGGAAGGTTTGTTCCCATTGGTCGCGGTCGCGGACACGGGGCATGCGTCGGGGCTGTTGTTCGTCGGGTGCGGTTTTGCCTGGTGTGGGGATGTTGGTGTCGAAGACGAGGGTTTTGCCCTTGCCGAAGGAGGTGATGAGGAAGCTGTGGGCGGTGTGGCCGTCGTCGATGACGAAGGCGAGGGCCTCGGTGTCGTTGTCGGGGTTTTCGAGGGTGTCGATGGCGCGGCTGATGGCGCGGATGATGGCTGTTGTGGTGCCGGTGGGGGTTGTGCTGTCGGTTGTGGGGATTCGGGTGTATTTGCTGTGGAGGCTGTCGGTGAGTTCTTTCCAGGTTTCGGCCTCATCATCGGGGATGGTTGCTTCGTCGTAGCCGATGGCCCAGGCGGCGCGCACGGTTTGGACGAGGCATTTGCGGACGTGCTCGGGTACCGCGGTGGCTTCGTGAGAGTTGTTGGCGATGGGGCCGGTGCGCCCCGAGGCCGCTGCTGACGTCGACCGGTCCGCGTGTGTGTGCTGCCCGGCATTCCGCGCGGGTGGCATGTCGTTGTTGTCCGCACGCTGCGCGCCGCCGCCGCGGGTCTTTTGCCGGGGCGTCGGCGTGGGAGGCTGGGCTTGATCGCTCGGGCTACCGGAACTCTGAGTCGAGTCGGCGGTGGCTGGCTGGTCGCCAGGAGCGGGGATCGGTCCGTCCGTAGGTGATGGTGGGTTCGGTCGCGACGTGGTGCCACCCTGGGTGGGGGCCGACCGTTCGAAGCCGTACACCCGCGGTCGGCCGTCGCTATCGAGGAAGGCGCGGGTCACTGTGCAAGTGCGCGAGGTTCGAATGAGGAGTTCGGGTTTACCGGTGACCGGCACCGCCTCCATCCACAGCGCCGCGGTGTCCGGGGACGCGAGCAGGAAACCGACGACGCTGTCCCCGAGTCGGCTCGAGGGAGTCGTGCCGAGTTCGGCGGGAAGGTATTCGGCCAGTGGAAGCTTCGCGCCGCGCAGGGTCTCAGGGTTTTCGGCATCGACGGAGTCGAGCTCGAGCGGGACCATGACCATCATGGGCGCGGGAAGCGGCCCGAAACCGAGCGCCCGATTGACGCGGCGAACTCGGTCATGGTCCCGTACGTCGGCCGCGACCGATGTGCGCGCGTGGGTGTTGATCGCTACGTATCCCAGAGTCGATGACGACGTGGGCTCCTTCGCCCACTGCAACGCCTCGACGGTCTGCTCGTCGAGTCCGGCGACGATCGCGTTCCAGTGGTTGCGGGCGAACTCGATCGCGGCTTGCGTGTTCTCGAAAGTCATTGCGCCGGAGGCGGACAGCAGTTCTGCTATCGCAAACCAGTGCTTTTCGTCGTCATCGGTAAGGGCGTCGAATTTATCCGACGCGACCCGTACGTAGCCGCCACGATGCTCCTGGGCACGATCGGTGACAACCTCGACGACTACCGGCGCGGCGGAGGCGATGCGGTCGGCTTCCAGATGATCATGGGCCAGTTCGTCGAGCCGCTTGGCTTGCTCGTCCAACTCCTGAAACGACTCGGCATGGGTGATCAGCAGCGTGAGCTCCAGTAACGCCCCGGCGAGGTCGGGATCTGATTGCTGGCCCTCGCCGAGGATCATTTCCTCCAGCCTGGTGGCCATGTCGTCGGGATCCAGGTCAGCCGGAAGCCCCAGTTCGTCGCGAATTTCGTCCCGCTTGCGCCTGAGCTGGTCCAGTGGGGCGTCCGCCTTCAGTCCGTCGAGGACTTCTTCCAGTTCCTCGGGCATGTGATCCCGCAATGCGCGGGTCTGTTCACGCTGCGAGTACGCGCGGACGGCATCGGTGAGGCGCTGGATATGCCCATCCCAGCGGTTCACCTGCTCGGCCTGTTCGACCACGATAGTCAACTGCGGGTACCGCTCCTCGGCGAGTCGGAGTAGCCGAGCATCGTCCGGTGACCGATCCTGCGGCGGTGTGCTGCTCGTCTCGGCGATAACCGTCTCCAGCCGCGCTTCGACTTCCGCGGGACTCGCGTCGGGCGCAATCCCCAGTTCCGCGCGGATCTCGTCGCGTTCGCGAGTCAACTGGTCGAGCTGAGCGGGGTCGACCTCACACAGCGTGGCCATGTCATCACGCAGCGCCCGCGCCTGTTCACGTCGCGCCTCGGCATCGGCCAGGTCGCGGCGCACCTCGTCCAGCCGCTCCGGTTTGTCCCAATCGTGGTTGCTGCGGGTACCCGATTCGGGAGGTGGTGCCGTGGCGGATTCAGGGTTCGGTACCGAGGCAGCGGTGTCATCGCGGTCGGAGGTCGCGCGGAGACGTTCGGCGACGGCGCGGATGGCGCGCAGCTCGCGCATTTCGAAAGCTCCCATACCGGCGCCGGTCTTTTTCGCGGCCGCGGCGCGGGTCAGGCCATGCACGAATCGCAATGTCAGGCACTGTTGGTAGTTGGCGTTGGTCACTTCCGTGATGGCGGTCGCGAGGATTTCCGGTGGGGTCAGTTGGACCAGTTCTCGATCCGCGTTCGCCTCGGGACGTGCTTGAGCGTTACCGAGCAGCAGTGCCGAAAGCCGTTGAATAGCACGTTGATAGGTGTTTCGGTGGTTCGGCCCGAGCGCCCGAGCCAGCTCGCGGTTGGACTGTTGCTGTATCAGCCGTCGCTCGATAGCGGCGCGCTGCAGATCGCTGAGTAGGCCGAGGCAGTGCACGAAGGCGTCGCGATCCTCGTCCCGCGCCTCCTGGACGACCTGCAACGGTTGGTTACCTGCCTTCTCTTCCAGCAGTTGGGCGAGACGGAGGAATGTGGCGCGCTGCGTTGTGCGTATCGCACCCGGGGTGCGGTCCAACACTTGTGCCGTCTGGTCGGTTGACAATTCGAGTCCGACGCGCAGATCGAGTACCTGCCGTTGTGTTGGTACGAGTCGTTCGATGCACTCCTGCAGTGCCTCTGTGTCGCTCTCCAACGCTTCCCGAACGATCGGTGGTAAGTGCTCGACGATCGTGCTGCGAGCCAGCGCCGCAAGCAATTCCGCGGCAGGTAGCGGGGCAGAAGGATTCACTTCAGGCACGGCCGCTTCGGCGGCCGTGCGCTGGTGTGGTTCGGCTGCCGCCTCAGCCGCGCGTCGCTGCGCAGCTGCCACGGGATCACGAGGCGCGATGATTCCCAAGCGGAGAGCAGCCATGATCGTCGCTGTTCGGCCCTCGACCCCGAGCTCGAGCGCAGCGCGACGCATACGAGCCTTGACCGCACTCTCCGACATCCCCTGCCGACGTGCGACCGCGGCGTAGGACACCCCGTCCGCAACCAGGTCGAGCACCGAGATCACATCGGGCGACAGGGTGATACCGATGCCTTGCGGGGCCGCCGATTCCAGGCCGCCGACCTCGAGAACCCCCCAGTACACGGCTGCCATCACCGTTTCGATCCGGCCACGCGTGCCGAGCTTGCCGGCGGCGTTGCTCAGGTGCATCGTTACGGTGCTATCCGATATTTTGCATTGCGCCGCGATCTGATCGATCGTCAACCCCGCCAGCACCAACTGGAGTACCTCGACCTCGCGGACCCACAGCTCGCTGCGTCCAGCGGGCGCTGTGGTCGGCTCATGCGGTGTCGGCGCTTCCGCCGCCGGAGGATGGGACGCGACCGGCTGGTCGGCGTCGCCGGCCCCGGTTTCCTCCGTGCGGTGCTGGGCCATGAGGTTTCGGGCGTTGACGGCAACCCATTGCTCGAGGGTGGCACCCTTGCGGATTTGGTCGAGGCGTTTGATCGCACCCGCACACGCCTCGTCGAAGATTTCCTTAGCGACCCGGGCATCACCCATATTCGCCTGGATCCAGACGAATACGTTCTTCTCGAATTCTCTCCGAAGCAGATCGACCGCTTGCTCTGGATGGCCTTGCGCGATATGTCCGTCGACCAGTTGCCGCAGGCGTTCGGCTGACATCGCCGGTCCAGTATCTGCGCGGGGATCACCTGGTGTGGTCGTGCTCGTGCGGGTTTCGTCACTGTCGGGTGGCGAGTCGAGTGCGTGGTATTCGACGGTCGTCTGGATCAGGTGGCCGAGTGCGGCAGCGCGCCGACGTTCGGCGCGCTGTTCGTCATTCAGCTTCGACCGTGGCATACCGGACACCGGCTCTAGCCTGGCCCGCAACTCGTCCAACTCGCTCTGCAGCTCGGCGATGCGCGCCGAACCTGGTTGCAGCTCAGCCGGATTGATCGACAGCTCCGCGGCCGCCGAGTCGCGAAGTGCGCGCGCCTGCGCAAGCTGGCTTTCCTCCGGCGGCGACACCTGAGATTGCGGGGGCGGCTCCTGCTGCCCGGTAGGTGCCGATGCGCCGGTGCCGAGCGTAGTGGGGCCGCCGGCGGGCGATCCGGTACTCGGCTGCTGCACAGCCGTGCCGTCGCTGGGATGATCGTTCGTACCGTCGGCCGCCCGCTCCGTGATTGCGGCTGCGAGATGCGCAGTTCGGTCGGTGTCACCATCTTGCGGCACTGTGGCCACGGCGAGTGCGATGCCGTCGCGTACGCGCCATTTTCCTTCGATAAGCGCCACCGGTGTACCGAAGAACGTGAGGTCAGCGACCGGTAGTTGGGCGTGGAAAGTGCCGGTCGCCAGATCGATGGTGACGTGGATATCGCGGTCGGGTATGGCTTCCGGAAGCAATGCCTCCAAGGTTTCGCTGACCGCGTCCTTGATCACCCGGAACAGTCGTTCCAAATGCACCCCGTCGCGCATGAGGGCCTGCCCACCGACGTTCTGCAGCCAATTCCATTCCTCGTCATTGAGGAAGAGGCCCGGTCGCCCACCTGCGTGTGCAGGAAACGGTTCATGCTCGCCGACGCCGATGCCGATCGCCCGAAAATCCCGAGCATGGGCGACCACCGCAGCGGCGAAGTTGGGTGGGCAGAACGGGGGGAGCATGGTGATGGCGCCCACCACCTCGTCGGGCCAGGGCATCGGAAGGGGGTACGCGGGACGGAAACTCGCACTGAAGCCGGGCGCGGCGATCGTGGAGAACCCGAGGCGGTGCAGCGCCATTCGGCCGCACTTGAAACCCGCGTCTTCGCCACCCAATCTCTCGACGCGCCGCTCGCCGAGCAGCTCATCCGCGACCACATTCGGCGGCAGCAGGGCGTGAATCATCGATTCCCGGAAGACCAGCCACGTCGACTTGTGGTCTTCGAGTTGCACGACGCCGGCATTATCCGCCTTCTGGGCGACAGTGAACTCCTGCACCGCAGGCGATCCAGAGTGGTTGTCGATCACTTCGACAATGAGTTCGCGCTCGCCGTGTCGGTGCTGGCGCCCGGAGATTCGGGCAACGACACGTACCTCGCCGGTGCTGTCGGCCCGCGCCCGTGCGGCCAATTCCGCGACGCCGGCGTGCACGATTTCGATCTGTTCGTCGCTGCGCCAGACCTTTCGACCCAACCACTCGGCCACCCCATCGGCCACGACCGCCGCCGCATGCGCGACCTCGGCTGCGGTCAGCTGCGCGCCTGGCACTCCGGGTGGGCCCACGGTCATCTCGAAGGGGAGGACTCCGATACGCCGTCCGGGGTGCACCGCCATGTCGTCCTCGCCCGGACCTGGTTCGAAAAGCTGGTCTGGCCACGACGTGTCGTCCGGACCGATCCGAATATGCCAGAATCCACCGTCCTCGGCGTCGGGCACGATCAATCTCAGCCCGACTCGACTCACCAGTGTCGTCGGGTCGAATTGCAGCAGCTGCACGGTAAACGGGACGTCCAGGTCGCGTGCTCTGGCCGCCGTCAGGTCGTCCCACAGGCGAATGGCGTAGGCCAACTGCCGAGCCTGCGCATCGTCGAGTTCCTCGGTCGGCACCGAACGCAGGTTCTGCACAAGCAGTTTCAGGGACCGCTCAGTCGCCTCATTCTGTACGTTCGTCGGAAAGTAATCCCGCGCGCTCACTTCACGCGGATATACCTTGATCAACGCCGCCCGCTCGTCATCGCTCAAACGTTCGTGCCACCAACGCTGGATTTCGAGCACCACACTGCGCTGCCTGCTGTCTTCGGGTCGACTCATCCACGCAGCCGTCGCGTCCGGGGCCGCTTTTCCCAGTGCGCGCGTTGCCAGCTCGTGGTCGGACTCGGAAGCCGGTTCGACTGCGAAGGGGTCGTTCGCCGCATCGTCTGGAGGTAGTGCGCCGACGTCGACTGGTCGCAGGGCCCGACCTCGTGTCATGTCCGGGTCGGCGTGTGGGTTGTCTTCGCCCAGTCGTTGCTGTCGTGACTCCAGCGTGCTGTCGCCTTCCCGGCGGGTCAGTTGCAGGACATGTGTGGTCTGCACCGGGAATGGTGGATTTTGCGGGTCGAGCACTGTTTTCGGCTGTGTTGCGTGCTGGTCGTGGATCCAGATCTGTTTGCCGTCGTTGTGGAGCAGGAATAGGTGTCCGATCGCGGCACCGACGGGCCGGGCGTTCACCAGCATTCCCGCACCAGCGCCCAATTCGGTCAGGAGCTGCGCTGCTTCAGCGAGGCCGCCGTCGAGCCGTTTGTGGTGTGCTCCGGCCAGCCAGGCCACTGCTGCTGGTGGTACCGGTTGGTTCACATCGACTGGTTGCTGTACGTCGAATCCGAGATTCCAGGCATCCTGGAATGCTCCTACCGCGCATATGGGATCCACAGCGCCATCCCAGGGCTGAGGGACGTCTGCGGCCGCGTCTTCCCTGCTGTCCGTCGGTTGCACTCCTGCTGCGAGTGCCGTTGTGCTCGTAGCAGTTTCGGCGATTTCCTGGCGCGTATTGCCGTCGGTGACGACGTCGTTCGGTCTGATTTGCCGGGTGTGGTGTGCAATTTCCGCTGTGTCCGCGGGCGCGCGATTCCATTTGGGCTTCAAATGCTTCATCAGCAGCGCAAAGAGTACTGCCTGCCCATCGCTCGGCTTCGGTGCCTTGCCATCGATCGGATTTCCGGAATTGAGTACGGCCGCGCCGACCGACTCTGCAAGAGCGGCTCTCTCGTCCAAGTGCAGTTGTCGATGGGGGGCCCAATGATTTTCGCGATAGCCAGCCCGGCGGCTGTAGTTGGTGAACTGCCCTCCCAGCCAATCCGGGAAATTCTTGTCATAACCATAGAGCCCATTGGCTCTCCCGTGGAGCCATTGTGTGAGCAACGCGGGAAACACATCATCCAAAACCGCGCTACCGGCCTGGGCTACCATGGCCAATGCGAAGCGGTACCCGGCCTCGTCGAACGCCTGGTGAACACCATATCTGAATCCATTGACATAATCTGTCGGGTACTCATCGCGAAGATACGCCTGGTTGATGAATATCTCATTCACGCCGTCGACGGCGTTCTCATCCGGCATGGCCTTCATCGAAATATCCATCCGTCGAGCACCCACCGCGTGGATTTCGACCTCAGGGAAAACATCCCACATGGCTTGGAGGCCCTTGAGGAAGGCTCGGAAATTGCCCGCGTCGATACCCGAGATAGAGGCCCCCATCACTGGGATGCCGTGCTCGGCCTCAAACGCCGCTGCAATATCCGGCACATTGTCATATTCGTTGCCCCACTGCATCCGTGCGTATCGGCTGGCCTCTGGGATGGCAACATCGAGGAGATCCAGCGACTCCGGGTCTAGGCGCAACTGCGCGAACAGCAGCCGATACAGCGTCCGCGCCGCGTCCGAAGCGTTGTCCCATCCGTTGACCTCCACGTCGGCTACAGCCGCACGAGCAGCCCGTCGTACATCGAAACGTTTCGACAAGCCACGGCGTGCGAGGCGCATCAGGCTTCGGGGCTTGATGACAGACTCGCCGAGTTGGTCGCGCACCCACTCCTCGAACGCGGTTTCGTCATCAACTGCCCGCTCAGGCCGAGACCTGACGTAGTGGTCGAAGAGGTACTGGAAGCCCCGCTCCCGCACGACGGCGACACCAGTGGCGTACTGGAATCCATGACGCCGCACCACGCCGACACCAGCGTCGACGAGGACGCTACCGATCGCGCCGACAACCCAGGCAAAGAGTTGTCGGCCAGCGGGCTCATCCGGTGTACCGAGCAGCCGAGGGTCGACAGTTATCGACTCCAGGAAAATCCGGCCGTGATCATCGCGATCCGCCGCGATGTCGATGCCTTTGTCGCCGGCGACTTTGCCGACCGTGATGACGGCTCCATTCCGCACGACAATCTGTCGATGCCTGGAAAGCATGTGGTTCAAGCCGCCAGCCACATTCCGGGATGCTTCAGGATTGTTGAAGCCGACGAGCTCCACCTGCCAGGTCCGCCGCGCCCATCCAGCGACCTCGACAGCCGAACCGCTGTACAACACCGCCGCGTCCAGCCAGTCACGGGAATCGTCCAGTGCGACTGCCGTGGCTTCGGCCGAAAGGTCGGATACAGGATCCGCCACGGCCTGGTTGATGTTGTATTCGAACCACACCGTCTTGCCGCGTCGATGGAGGTCGACACCCCAATTGCCGCGTCGATAGAGGTCGAAACCCCATTGATTGGCGGTGTCGTCCACCATGACGATGCCCCGGCTCGAAGTCCGCGTCGGGTCCAGCGCCGGCAGATGATGGCTATCGTCAGTGACCTCGACCCGCACGATGCCCCGATCGGACATTGTCGCGGTCACCCAGGCGTCCGAATCGGTGTGCCGGAACACGTTGTCGACCAATGCCGTGAATGCCAACTCCGGGAACAAGGTCTGGCTTCGCCCGACGCCAGTGAGCTGGGCAATGGCATGGCGGACCTCGGCGAGCAATTGCCGCTGATCTCGGCTGATCCGCACGCCGGTGGTCAGATCCAGCGGCACGTCTTCACCGGAGGCGTCGGTAGGTGGGACAGCCCACGGGGTAGACCTGGTCAGGCTATCGGTCTGCCAAAGGACGAAACTGACTTCCCTACCCGGCGGCGTCCGGCGCAACGCGAAGCTCCATGACGCGGCCGACCGGTTCAACTCCGGGACCCAGGAATCTTGCGGCCCTGGCAGATCCGGCGTCGGCAACGTACGGCCCTCGGCCGTGACGGTGCAGTGCAACGATGCGTATTTGACCCACATGGTCACTCGCGCACTACTGCTGTGACGAAACGCATCGTCCAACAAAGCGGAGATCAGCCGAACGGCCAAGGCCGTGCGGGGCGCCTTCGGCCAATGCCCTGGCAGGAGGCTCTTGATGTCCAGCTGGCCCAGCTCCCAGTCCTCCTGGGCGATAGTTATCACATTCGAGGCTTCACTGTCGCGCGGGACTGATGGCGCGGTGGGATTCTGCGTAGTTTGCGGTTCTCGTGTGTGGTCGTCTGGAGGTAGTGCGCCGGCGTCGACTGGTCGCAGGGCCCGACCTCGTGTCATGTCCGGGTCAGCGTGTGGGTTGTCTTCGCCCAGTCGTTGCTGTCGTGACTCCAGCGTGCTGTCGCCTTCCCGGCGGGTCAGTTGCAGGACATGTGTGGTCTGCGCCGGGAATGGTGGATTTTGCGGGTCGAGCACTGTTTTCGGCTGTGTTGCGTGCTGGTCGTGGATCCAGATCTGTTTGCCGTCGTTGTGGAGCAGGAATAGGTGTCCGATCGCGGCACCGACGGGCCGGGCGTTCACCAGCATTCCCGCACCGGGGCCCAATTCGGTCAGCAGTTGCGCTGCTTCAGCGAGGCCGCCGTCGAGCCGTTTGTGGTGTGCTCCGGCCAGCCAGGCCACTGCTGCTGGTGGTACCGGTTGGTTCACATCGATTGGTTGCTGTACGTCGAATCCGAGATTCCAGGCATCCTGGAATGTTCCTACCGCGCATATGGGATCCACAGCGCCATCCCAGGGCTGAGGGACGTCTGCGGCCGCGTCTTCCCTGCTGTCCGTCGGCTGTACCCCTGCTGCGAGTGTCGTTGTGCTCGTAGCACTTTCGGGACCTTGGGCGGCCTCGGGTGTGGTTGGGGCTGGATTAGGCGACGCGGCAGGGGAGCGTCGATCGGACCACGGTGTACGCGAGCGCGCCTGTGGCTCAGCTTCATCGGCGGCTTCCGTGGTCTGTTCAGTGGCTTGCCGCTTGTTCAGCCATTGGTTTGGGCTCGCTACCGCGGTACCCACTCCGTGGCTGATCATCACATAGCCTTCGGCGGCTAACTGCCGATACACCTTGCCCACCGAGGTTGCCGACGACAACCCCAGCCGTTCGGCGAGTTCTCGGGCGGCAGGCAACAACCGACCCTCAGACAACCGACCCGACTCGATCACCGTGCGCAAGGCCGAAAGCAATGTGGCTTGCCAGCCCTTGCGATCTGCCTCCGCAGCGAGTTCCGCCCGTGATGACCCCTGCACAAGTAGCGTGAGCAATTCCCGCCCAGTCAAAGTCGGCCCCGCACCGGGATTCGGCGCATCCGGCCAGCTGTCGGCGGGGGTCACCGAGGTCCCGATCCCGCGCCTGCTGACCACATATCCTTCGGCGGCCAGTTGCCGATACGCCTGCCCGACGGTGCTTTCTGTAGGCAATTCCAGGTATTCGGCGAGTTCAGCGGCCGTCGGCAGCACGCCGGCCACGGGCAGTGCACCGGAGCGAATAGTCTCGCGCAACCGCGGGACCAGTGCGTCACGCCAACCCATCCGGGCACCATCGGCCGCGAGTTCCTGTCTCGACCATCGTTGGACGAGAGTCTTCGAATCCACCGGCAAGATCTCAGCTAGCACGCGCGCGGCCCGATGATGCAATTTCTTGACGGCGTTCGGGGTGCGAGTGCCACCCATTGCGGCCGCAGTCTCGGCGTTCGTCAGCTTTTTCAGATGCCGGAGTTCCAGGCACCGCTGCGCATCGGGGTCATCGAGCTGGCGGATCGCGCGCTGCAGCTTTTTCAGCTTGTCCGTGTCACCGCCGGCAGCCGCAGCGATGGCCTCCTCGAATGCCGCAGCCACCTTGGCCAGTTCGGTGTCGAGCGAAGACGGTCCGGCCGATTCGTCGCCCGCGTCGAGCTCTTCGACTTGATCAGTGGGAACTCCGGCGACGGCATGTGCGGCGTAGTACTCGAGCGACTCGATGATGGTCGGGTCGGTGTATGGCATAGCCTTAGATGTCTGTTCGACCGATAGTCCCTCCTGGTGCCTGAGCACGAGGCATTGATACCGGGTTGGATGCGCCTTCTGGAGAGTCTCGAGACGCCGTCGCAGATCCCGCCGCGTCGCGCGAGCCAGCGCCTGTCCGTATTGACCGACGCGCACATCTTCGGGCAGCGCCGACAAAATCCCCTGCCGCAGTCGCGCGAACTCGACGTGCTCGGTGGTCACACGTCCGGCGATATTCGCCACTGCCTGCCCGACATCTTTTTGAGGCGAAGTAAATAGCGGATTCGCCGCGACGAGAGTGTCTTCGGTGATTTGTCGTGCGAGCAGTTGCCGCTCATTCGAATCGACGTCGATAATCCCGCGGCCGGTCAGCTTCCGCAGCGTTGACAACGCCCGCTGATACACCTCTTCCGCAATGAGTTCCCGCCGCCGAGCCAGTGGTGCCTCGTTCCGTACACCAGGTGCGGTGGGCGCACCAGCTACCTGCTCCGGAGAATCTTCCTCGACGGCACGGCCGAGAGCCTCGGCTGGCTTCATGGAAGAGTGACGGCTCCATGGCGTTTTCAGGTCTGGACCCTGTGCAGCCGTGCCGCCGATGCGGACGGTGCTCGGAGACTTTTCCGTGGTTCCGTGCTGCTCCGAGTCTGTTTGGCCTGCAGCGCTTATCGGTGTGCGATCCGCGGAACTAGCGATTGCCCGAGATTGCTTGCCCGTGGCTGAACTATCTGTGCCCGTGGAGTTTTCGTTGTTTATGGCAGGCGTTGGGTTGTGCTCGGTGTCGGAGGCCAGCGCTTTCTCTATGTCGGGTGACGCGCCGTTGCCCTCCGGACCCTCCAGTGGGCCAAGGACTTTGCCCTTTTTGCGCGGAGCTTCTTGGTTGGGATCATGCGGGTGGAGGTTGGTGAGGTTGTCGTCCTCGTCGGTGGTGAGGTAGGCGACGAAGGCCTCTTTGATGTCGGGGTAGGACTGTTTCCATTTGTCGACGGTACGGACGCGGGGAATGCGCTCAGGGTCGTTGGGGTCGGTATGCGGGTCGTCGGGGTTGGTGATGTTGGTGTCGAAGATGACGACGTTGCCGCCAGGTTTGTTGTCGGTATTGGTGATGGTGATGGAGTGCATGTTCTTGCCGTCGTCGAGGAGGAGGACGGCGGTGTCGGCTCCGTCTTTGAGGTTTCGGACGTCGTCGATGGTCTTGGCGACGGGGTCTTCGGCGCCTGGGATTTTGACGAGTTGGGTTGCGATGGCTCGCCGGAGGTGTTCCGGGCTCTTGTGCCGCCTCTTTGGTTTGATTCCCGTGTTGAGGCCGAGTGCCCAGGTTGCTTCGGATGTTTGGTTGATGCAGTCGAGCAGTCTGCGGGCTTTGAACAGCCGGTGGTACAGGGACCAGCCCGCGATGGTGCCGAATGTCGCGGCTATGGACATGCCGGTCGTTTGGTGACCCAACAGCGCTATAGCGCCGCCGGCGACCGCTGGGCCCATCGCGAACGTGCTTCGGGTCGTCACGGTGCCGATCGATCTCACTCGTCCGAGCACCTCGGACGGGGTCGTCTTGTTCGTATAGGTGCCGATGGGTATGCCAGCTGAACCGAGGACTGCCCATGTGCTGGCGAGTCCTGCCGACGCTATCCAGGGGTTGGTGGTGGTTGCCTGGAGTATCGCGGGCACGGCCAGGCCGGCCAATCTGGCCGTGAGCAGTGTGTCGATGCTGGTCTTCTCCAACCAGCGCTTGGGTATCAGGTTCCCGACCACGCCCCCGAGTGGGGTGATCAACATCGCTGTTCCCTGTTGCCATCCCGGAAGACCGGAGTTGGCGATCAGCGACGTGAATTGCAGTCCCTGCATTCCCAAGTAGAAATTTGTGAGGCCTAGGTTGAAGTTGTAACGTCGCTGCACCGGAAGGTTCTGGACGGCACGCCAGCCCTCGGCGATCGACTTCCGAATGCTCTCCGGTTTTTCCGTTTTCGGTGCGTTCGAGACCGTCGGCAAGGCCGCCCATGTTGCCAGATTCACAATGTTCGTACTGACATCGATGAGGGGAGCCGTCCACGCGCCGGCCTTCAGCACAATGGGCGCCAGGCCCTGTCCCAGCACACGAGTGAGATTCATTCTGAGATTGTTGAATCGGTTCAGTCCGTCTTGCGCGGCGCCGGCCATTTCGATAAGTACCTTGTCGGCGGCACTGCTGTAGAGGACGGATGCGGACGCTCCGACGAGCGTTGTTCCGATGAGGATGGGGGCGGCGTACGACGTGCCGGATGCGAGCGCGCCAGTTGCTATCAGCCCTCCTGCTGCCGACACGACTTGGGTGCCGATCACCAATTTCTTGGGTCGTGGGGTGCGGTCGGTCAGATGCCCCGCGATCAGTGCGCCGCCGATGTGCGGCAGCTGCACGGCCCATCCGATTGCGCCTGCCGGTCCTGGTCCGAGCTCTTGCACGAAGTACAGACCCGTCATCATTAGCATGAGCTCGGCGCCGGCGTCGTTGAAGAACTCGGCGCCGAGCCGTACGCCGACATAGGGGTTGTTCCGAACCACGTCCCGCAGTGAATCGCTGCCCGTGGAGTTTTCGCTGTTGGTCGCAGGCGTGGGGTTGTGCTCGGTGTCGGGTGCCGACCCTTCGTCGGGGTCTTCGGGAGTGTTGTTGCTTCGCTTGCCCAGGATCGGGTGCTGTCGTTGTTCTCGGGTGGGGCCGTGGGCGTCTGGCTGGTGGATGGGGCGGAGGCTGCCTTTGGTGGTGTCTTCGGTGTCTTCCGTTTCTTTGGTGAATTCGAGGATGAAGGCGTCGCGGATTTCCCCGAAGTCGGCACGCATGCGGGGGAGGGATCGTTCCCATTGGGTGCGGGTGCGGACTCGTGGTGTGCGTTGTTGTTGATTGGGTTCGGAGGATGGGGGGATGAGGGTGTCGAAGATGAGGGCTGTGCCGTTGACGTTGGTGACCATGTAGCCGTGGGCGCTGGTGCCGTTGTCGATGACGATGACGACGGTGTCGACGTCGCTCGGGTCTTCGACGCGGTCGATGATGTGGGCGAGTGGGTCAGGGGTGGTGGTCGATATGGGGGTTCTGGTGAGTTCGGCGTGGAGGCTGTCTTCGAGTTGCCGCCAGGTTTCGGCGTTTTCGTCGGGGATGGTTGCTTGGTCGTATCCGACGGCCCAAGTGGCACGCATGGTCTGGACGAGGCATTTGCGGACGTGTTCAGGGATTTCGGCGGTTGTGTCGGAATCGGTTGTGGTGGGCGCTGATTCGAGGTCGGTCGTGTTGATGTGGGCGGTGGCGACCGTCAGCTGGACACGGCCGGGCGCGGCCACAATTGTGCTCAGCTCCAGCTCATCTGATGAATGACCGAGTGCGATCGTGGTCAGCTTGTTCGCGCCGCGTTGCGTCGCCGAATGCAGTTCCTCGGGCAGCTCCTCCGGTATCGGTTCGGTGGACAGTCGCTCATCTTGTTCGGGTGCCTGGTCGTTGCGATCGGCAAGTGCGGTAACCATTTCGGCCGCGGCGTCGGTTCCGTCGCCGAGTACCGCCCACACGGTGTAGCCGCCCGGGACGTATTCGATTCCGTAGTGTTCGGCATAGATCTCGGCGAGGTTCAACGCTTCGGCATCCGCGCTGCCGCGAACGTGCAACTCGAGGCAGACCGCGGCACCGTCGTCCGTCGTCAGCTTGGTCAGGACCAGGGTTGCGTCGGTCTCCGCATCGTTCGGAACTGCGCCAACCAGCTCATCGGCCAAAAGCGTTGCCGTGCCGAACTGCTCGGCTGGCCAGGAGTCCTGGCCCGCCAGCAGACCTCGGACCAGGTCGGCCGCTTCGGCCCGGACCTGGTTCCGGTCCGCAGCACCGCTGCCACGCCCGATCACCAGCGACCGCAGCTCCGCAGCGGCTACTGTGCTGGGCCTCGTCTCGGCAGGTTCCTCGACCGCACCCGACCCCAGCTCCTCGCGGATCTCATCCGACAACAGCAATGTCTGGTCGTCGAGCACGCTCAACGTTACGAGTCGATCGCCCGGCTCGCCGGAAAATTCGATCTGCACCCAGCCCGTGAGGTCCGGATCGTCGGCAGGGCGGGCGTCCAGAAGCATTCGTGTGGCCATATCGACCGCCAGCACTCTTTGCTCTCGCGGCCAACCGGTCGTCAAGTGGCGCAGCACCGACCGCACTCTGGCGACATCCGCGGCCACCGTTTGCTCCGGATCGATCGCAATCGCGATACGTACCGGACCGCCGGTTGCACCGGCCACAGCACCGAGGGCCAGCGTCATCCCGGCCTCGCGTCGCTCGCCGCGCCCCTGCGTGACGGACAACGTGGCCGCACCGTCCTCGGTGTGTGCGATGTGAACGATGCACCAATCATCTTCGCCGGCAGCCAGAGTCAATGCGTCGAGTACGCCCCAGACGGTCGCTGCTTGCTGGTCGTCGTGCCAGTGCGTAAGGACGTTATCGACCGACATCGGCAGCTCACCGTCGACGCGCGCGACCTCGACGCTGCGCTCCACCCGGATATCCGCAGCCGACAACCGTTGAGCCAAGGCCACGTAACCGGCCACGCGCCGCCCTTGGTTGTCGACCATCGCGACTTCGAGCTCTTGGCCGTCCGGCCGATCGACCAGCCGCGCTGTGAGCCGGGCGCTTTCGGCCATACCGGCGTCGAAGATGGCGTTGACCATCCGACCGGCCATCCGCAGCCCCTCCGCGTGCGCCTCGGCCGGTTGACCCACCATTACCTGGTCGACCAGCTGCTCGAGCTGGTCCTGCACATCGTCGGCGTTGTCGCCCGCGCGGTATTCGATCTCTCGCGATGCGGTGGCTGCCGAGCTGGGTCCAAGGTCCGCGGCTGTATCCATTGCGATGAATTGGTCGATGACGACCTGCTCGCCTTCAGTCGGCGTCAGACCGCTGACCATGGCGGGCACCATCGCCTCCGCCTCTGCCTCAGCCGGAATGAGGGCGCCGTCTTCCTGGCGGATACCGTAGGAGCTGAATTGACGCGCCATCCACGCTCGCAGCGCGTCGACATCGGTCGAGCCGTAGGTGTCTTTGAAGTACTTTTGCACCGTGCCGTAGGTGCTCGCCTCGTTCTGGGAGGAGAGAAGCCTGCGCAGCAGGTGGGTCAGTTCGTGGATGCCGAGACTGAGGAACATGCGCTCGGGGTCGCCGCGAAGTCGTCCGGAGGCGACTTGCTGTACTGCCGCGGCGCGCATCCGCGCGGGCGCAGTGGCCCACAGCTCGTTGAAAACAATGCCCTCAACAGACTCCTGGCCGAAGGTGTCCCCGTCCAAGGGGGCAATTGAGCTCTTCGACAAGGCTGCCGCGAGCACCCGGAAGGCGCGGATCATGATAAGTACGGCCTCGACGAGTTGACCGGCGGTATCGAGGTTGATGCCGGGGTTCTCGAAACCGGGGAGGTCGATATTACGGTCGGCCTTCATGGCCGCGACCATCGCCATCTTGTCCCGCTGCTCTGCCGGAGTCACCGGATGGTATTCTGCCGCCAATTGCTGCCTGCTGTGGTACATCTCGGCCATCTGCTCGGCGGCGAGTTGCAGTTTCTGGTAAGCGTGTACCTCCCCGACCGTTGCGGTGGCAGCGTCGTGCTCCATCGCCGCGAATGCGCCGGCCAGCGCGGCGGCGGCGTCGAATTTGTCAGTCTGGTGGTCGCGTCCATAGGTCCGGAATTCACTGTCTCGCCGGGCATAACCGGCGCTCGAGGACCACGCGGTCGGCCCTTCATGGTTGTCTTCGTAGTGGTTGAGCAGGGTCGAAACAAGTCGATTCGACGCCTTCCGCATACCGGTGTTGTTCAGTGCGTGGGCAAACTCGCGCAGGACCAACCCCAGCGCTGGGTTGTCGAGCGGGCCCGGGGCACGCCCACTGTTCACCATTGCCCTCCAGTTCACGGCGAAGAACTCTGGGCTGGTAGCGAGGCTCTTGCCCACCGTGATCGACTGCGTATACGGGTAGCTCGTTTCGCTCCCCGCGACATGGTCGCTCGTGGCGAACGGTGGGATGCCCGAGACGGGGCCGATACCTACCCGATGCAGTTGGACATGCGGGTATTTCGTCAACAGCACGTGAATCGCCAGGGCGAACGCTCGTGCGAATTCCACCGACACACCGGGCAAGTCGAATCCGAACACATCGACGTGGTGTCTGCGACGCAACTCCGCGGCGATCTCGATCGCGGTGGTGCAGGATTCGAATGGGTCGCCGGAAGGGGCGATGGCGTTCTCCGTGAGGATGAAATCACGGACCGCGCGTGCGAAATGCCGATCCTGCTCGCGCTGTTCCTCGGAATAGCCCGGGTCGTTGTACGGCAGACGCTGTTCCGGAGTGGCCGCGCGCCAATGGCGTTGCAGCCGTGCATCGTGGATCCTGCTACTCGTATGTTCGAGGAAGTCGGCACTCGAGATGTCGGTCCCGGCACGCAAAGCATCGAGGACCAAGGGCGCCGCCATCTCGGCGAGGCGAAGGTATTCGGCCTGCACGTCGTGCGGAAGCTCATGGAAAGCGGTGGTGTCCAGGGGGACTCGATCGCTGCCGTGGGCGGATATCCATGCCGGATCGGTGGTTGTATCGAGGCTCGAATCGTACCCAGCGGTGTCGGTCGGCTGGTTGGTGCGCCGCGTATCGAGCAGTTGTGCGGCCAACCCGACCACCAGCGAACGTGGTGGTCGCACGGAAGCGTTCGTATCCGTCGCCGGCGTATCGACCGGAATGAGCGGCTCATGGACCTCGGAACTGCGGTCGCCTTCGGGATCATGGGTCGCGGGACGCTCTTGGTCGGATCGGGGGGCGCGTCCGGCACCCCATACCTCGTTGGGCGGTGCCATGAATGAGAGGAAGCCCTCGACCGGCGTCCCATTCTTCGTGGCGGGAATCGCTTCTGGGTGGCCACCATCATTTCGGCGCGCGCGACCTGGTTTGGAACTGAAAGGATCACCGGTACCTCGGTACTCCTTTGGTGCTGTTGACGATTGCTGTGCTGCCGACGCGGGCGTCCGGGGCGCGGATTCGTGTGCGGGAACCTTTATCAATGCAATGGTTATGTTGTCGTCGGCTCCGGCGGCCAGGGCGCGTTCTCGGAGTGCGTGCGATGCCGCGAGCAGGTTCCCGTTCGATTGGGCCAGGGCTCGTTTGACGATTTCGGTGAGTTTCTCGGGCGCTGCTTCGCCGGTGATCGCCTCCAATGCGCCGTCGGAAAACAGGCCAACAACACCGTCACCGCTCACGTCATCTGCGACCTTCGCGTGCGATTCGCCGTCCTTCGAGCCCGCACCGAGGTAACGCTGCAGACCGCTGTACATCGCCGAATTCTTGACCTGCTCTTCGGTCCAGTCGCCGAAGCGGTGCCGAATCTCTGCAATATTCGTATCGTCACTGGTCAGCCATTTGGACGGGCCGTCATCCAGGGCGAGCCACGCCGCCCGGCTGTCACCCCTCCAGTCCACAATGACCTGCCCGCCCACCACCATTGCGCAAACGATCGTGCATGCGGGCGGCTTTTCGGGACCGGCGTACTCGGGGAGATTCGCCAGATCGCGAACTGCCTTATCGGCAGCCGCCGTCGCCTTCCGCACGATCGACAACGGATTCCACGGCTGGCCAGGCCGGAGCTCGGCCAACGCTGCCATCGCGTGATCATGAAAAGCGTCGGCCGCGACCCGGGCCGCGTGATCGCCGCGGGGCCGCTTCGATATGCCGTCATCCACCACCGCGAGGTACACGGGTTGCCCGTCGGGACCGGTCGCCACCGCAATCCTGAACGCATCCTCATTGGTGTCATGCCCATCGTTTTCCGGCCCCACGCCGATATCGCTTACCGCGGCAACAGGACCCAGATTCAGCTCGACCCGAGGTTGCGGCAGCGGCCAAGCACCCACCTCTTGCGGCGCAGCACTGCCATCGTGTGGCGGTGCCTGTTCTTCTCCGCGGAGTTCGTGTACTGCCTGCTCGAGCAAGTCACGGAACGGCGTGCCGAGCGCAAGATGCTTGAACGCGAGTTTTCGCATAGTGAGCGGGTGACCGTAATCTGTCAGCCTCGCCGTACGTTCAGCGATAGCGACGAGCAGATCGCGGACTATTCGTGCCGCAGCTTGCAACGGTTGCAGATCAGGCGCGTGAGCCGCGGCCACGGCAAACGCCTGATCCATTCTTTGCGCTATGTCCAATGCGAGGTCGGGCTGCAGGGTTCGGGCCAGGAAATATTCGGCCGCCGTTGCAATAACGGGCAGCAGGGATGCCGCACTTGCGGCGACGTTCTGGCTCGATCCGGTTTGCGCACGGTCGAATTCCGCCAATGCCGTTTGCAATGACCGGAAGGCTTGGTCGATATCGGCATCGAATCCATCGACCGATCTGGCCAGCAGATATCTATCGATGAAGTCTGCCCAATCCGTAGGATCGGCCCTTTGCGCATCGAGGTGTCTGCCGAGTCCGAATGCTTTCTTGGTCGCTTCCTCGGTGTCTTCGCGATGTGCGAGCGCCGGTCGGACATTCTCTGAAAGTGAAGATTCTTCGGCCCAGGGTACAGACTGTATGGTCTTCTCCATAAGCTCGACCATGTGCCCGAGGTGCGAGGGAACACTGTCCAGAAAATTCAGCTCATTGTCTGGAGCGGGAAAGAGTTCAGGTACCAGCGGCGCGCCGAGGGGAAATGCGCCAGTGAGGTTGAACAGTGCGTTCGCGGCGGCATATAGCGCCCGCGCCTCCGGCAGGCGAGCCGCGACGTCGCGGGCGACCGCGAACAGCGTCGGGTAGTCGGGGATGTTGCCGGAATGGGTCTTCGTTTTGAATCGGCGGAGTTGCTCCCACAACACGACATTGAGCAACCTCCCCGCGCCGACCGCGGTTCGGACCGACGGTGACTCGCCGCGGCGGAACGCATCGAGAATGGCTGCGATTTCGGTTGTTGTATCGGCGAGCAGTCGCTGTGCGTCATCGTCGGAAAGTGTTGCGGCCCAGTTGTGCAACTCCTGGTCGGTGGAATTGAGCGGGTCCGGTGTGTCCACACCGGCGGGGGCTGCTTCGGTGCTTGCCCCGTGCGTCGTAGCCGCGGCCCCTACCTCTGTTCCCGCGGTTGACTGGGCAGCCGCTGCACCGTCCCGTCTGCTCGAGTTCAACGCGTTCGCGACCGCGCGAACCCGGTCGGCGGCCGCCCGATAGCGCTCGACCGCTGCAAGTGCCCTCGCCGCCGCCTGCCGCTCGGTTTCGGCGTGGAAGTAATGCACCAGCAGGCGAAGCCGTTGCGGGGGAAGGGCTTCCGGATGGTCGATGGCATTGCGCAATTCGTTGAGCAGCCCGACGTTCCGGCGTAGTTTCCGTAAGAGCTCGAACTCTTCGGGTGCTGCGGTGCGCGGATCCACCACCGTGGCTCGACGTTGGGCCTCGGCATTCGTGCATGCCGACTCCAACTCGCCGGAATCCACTGTTGCCAGCAAACTCCGGACGTCGATATTCGCCGGGACACCTGTTTGCGGCGTCTCCAACGCGGCCGCGACCTGGTCGACCCGGTCGGCCGCGGCCGCCAAGCGATCGGCCGCCTCCTGCCTGCGTCGCGGATCGCGGATATCGTGTCCGCCGAGCTGGTTTGCCTCAGCCAACGCCGCTTGCCGCTCGGCCTCCGCATGGAACAAGTGCGCCAGCAACCGCAGCCGTTCCGGGGCAACCGCCTCCGGATGCTCCATCGCATCGGTCAGCTCTCCGAGCCGATCGATCGTCCGGCTCAGCTGCTGGAAGCGCTCCAGATCTTCACCCGCTGCCGCGTGTGAATCCACCACTGCGGCATGACGTTCCGCTACGGCAGCTTCACGTACCGACGCCAGCTGTGCGCTATCGACAGTCGCCAACAGATCCGCGACCACAGGGCGATTCGATTCGGAACCGCGGCCCACGCCCGGGTCATCTGTTGGGCCGGTGATCGGATTCTGGGGATGTGTTCGGGGGACATCATCCGAGACGGGGTCGTGTAGGGCGGACAGGACGCCGTTCTCGGACTTGAAGTAGGCGACGAATGCCCTGTCGACGCGCGGGTAGGGCGGGCTCCATTCGTCGTAGTGGCGAATTTGTGGACTGGCGAGTGAATCGGATATGACGACTTCGCCGTTGACATTGGTGATGACGTAGCCGTGAGACCTGTTACCGCGTTCGACGACGACTGTGGCGGTGTCCACGCCGCCGCGTTTGTTGCGTACGATGTCGACGACCGATGCCAGGGGGTCGGCGATCTCTGACTGCTCGGTGTTCGGCTCGGTCGCGGTGGTTGGGAGTGCCACTTCGACGAGCTGTGCGGCGACGGCGGCTTCCAGGTCGGGCCAAAGGTTTTCGCCTTCACCGGGCACCCATGCACTGTCGTGGCCCAGGTACCACAGTGCTCTGACCAGCTGGATTATGCAGTCCTGCCGAACCGGGGCCGTCGCACCGGCCCGCGCCTTCGTCGCTGTCGACGGCGCGGATAACACCTCGCCCGATGCCTCGGGAACGCTGGGCGGACGGCGGAATACCACCTGGACGTCGTCGTACTCCCCGACGGGACCATCCATCTCGACGATCGTCTCGGTGAAACCGTGGTGCGCGGCCATCTTTCCGGTCCACGTACCCAATGCGGCCTCATTCGGCGAAAGCCGTTGCCGAATGCGGCGATTGAACGAATCGAGGTTGTCGGTCAGCTCGGTGCCGGCCCGCCACACAGCACGGATTTGAGTCACGTTGTCGCCGACAGCGTTCCACAGTTCCTCGAACATCGTGCGCCCGTGCGGAGTGCGCGGGGACGCGTGGACAACGAATGTGAGCGTGCCGTCGGCGGCCACTTGGCCGTTGATGCCCTCGTCGGGGTGCATCGCTTCGCCTTCGGCGTTTCTCGGTGTTTCCAGGCCGTACCTGTTGGCGTACCGCGCCAATGGTGCGACCGAGACAGCCGTACGGATCCGCTCCAGCGTGTGGGTGTACCAGTCCTGCGCGCCGATTGTCTCGAGCTGTGGGCGCAACGCGATGAACTGCTGCTCGAAGGCCTCCACCTGCGATCGCACCTGCGATCGCACCATGCCGCCACCGAGGAACCTGACGCGGCCACGCCTGCTGAACCGGAAGTGACGAGCCAGCGGACCGAGCACCGCACGCACACCCGCCGGGGCGATGAGTGGGCGCGCACGGGAATCGGATGAATCATGTGATTGCTCGTCGCGATTGCTATCGGATGCCGTTTCGGTATCCGTCGTGGAGCGCGTGCCCAGTAGTGTCGACTGCGCATCCGTCGGTTCGTCAGAACCGGCGGAAGTCGTTGTGGCCGAGTTACTTTCGACTGCGGCCGAGTGCGGAGTGTTATCGGTGAGTCCAGGGTCGGCTTCGGTGCTGATTGCGAGGTCGACGCCTTGGTTGCGTGCCGCGAGTATGGCTTCGGTGAGTGCGGCGGCATTGAGCTTGCCGTGGATATGGCGCATATGGGTGCGGACTGTCGGCTCCGCGATGTGAAGTGCCTGTGCTACTTCCCGGTAAGTCAGACCAGCTGCAACGAGGCGTAATACATCGGCCTCACGACCGGTCAGCGGCTGGTGTCCCGCTTGGCGCTCGGCTGGCGCCGTCGAACCAGCATCGGGGCGAGACGGGATTGCGGGATCGAGCGGAAACCGTGTGTTCAACCAGTCCAGGACGGTGCGAAGTAGCTCGTGCGCCGTATTTTCGGTCGGGTCGGCCGAATGGGGCGCCGTTTCCTGCGCACTCACGCGCTGGCCGCGCTGGAAAGCTTGCTCATACGGCGTCGGCTCGGAAATGCCCAACCGTGCCGACAGCGGTTGCGCGAGTTTTGACCGCGCTTCCGCCGATACCTTCGCGACCCTTCGTTCGGTCATACCAGTCGCGGCGGCTGCTTCGGGCACGCTTGCCCCCGCCGCGAACAGCAACCGGGCGACCGGAAGTTCCTCGTGATCGAGAATGCCCTCGCGATGAGCCCACTCGATGCACCATTGCAGAACTTCGGGTTCGTCGGCGCGCGCGGTTTCGATGAGCATGTCCGTCTGCGCAGCGGTGAGCGCGGGTTCGTCGGCGCGCTGCACAGCCATCGGGGCGGACGCGGCCGCCAGGGCAGGCGGGCGATACAGGCCGCGCCGGAAGCCGATGCGTTTCGCCATCCGGCGAACCGCCCCCTGCGCCAAATGCCTGACGGTGGACTCGTCGTCGTAGCCCAACGCCGACGCCACGGCGGCAGGTGACAATCCGCGCTCGTAGAGACCGACCACGACCCGCTGCTGCACAAGCGTGAGCCGACCGAGTGCCTCCCGCAACTCCTCGGGGCTCGCCTCCGCCAAAGCCCTGCTCAATATCGCCTCGCGCTGTTCATGCGCGGCGGAAATCGTAGCGACCAGTCGGACGGCGGCTTGGGTTGCTGTGCTCCGGACCATCGGAGTAGCCGGAGCACCCTGGCGGAGCATGCGCAGCGCCTTTCGCTGCTGGGGGCTGAGTTCGAGGATCGCATCATCGAACTGTTCCGAGGACGCCTCGGCGAGGATTTGCTCCGGATCGGGCTGTTGCGCGCCCGCTCTCAGCGCCGCACACAGCGCGGTTCGGAGTTTGTCGATTTCGGTTTCGGTACTTGTCGGTGGTTCCGAACGGCGGAGCAGGCCAGCATCCACGGCCGCCGCTGCCATAACCTCTCGCCGCCCGGTTCCGAGTTTGCGACCGATATTGAGCAGGTGCTCTTGCACCGTCCCGTAGGCCAATTCGAGGATTTGCGCGATTTCCCAGTTTGTTTTGCCGACCGCGACCAGCTCGAGGATCTCGATCTGGCGTTGTGTCAATGCCCTACGGCGAACAATGGCCGGCGTGACGGTGTCGGGTGTATCCGGCCGTGTCTGATCCGGTGCCATGCTCGGATCCGGCTCATCGTTCGGACGAGCCGCACTTTGCGCGTGGGAGGAAATTCGCACATCGGGCTGAACAGATGGCGTGCCGTCTGGATGTGGCGCAGTGCTATCGCGTTCGGTGGCGGAACCGTCGATGACCTCGATGCGGTACCCATCGACGACCCGGCCGGATTCGTCTTCGATCCGAATGGCTTCCAAGGCGGCGCGGACCGTCGGATGCACGCCGTTCATGAAATGCCACTTGATCTGTGGCGGAAGGCCGTCCACCCAATACTCGGGATTCCGATACGCGATGTGGAGTTGCTTGCGCGCCTGCGCCTCTAGTCTGGTCTGCCTTCGAAGCTGCATGGCCAGGTGGTAGTTCTTCGCCTCGTGCCACGTTCGGCCTTCGTCGGTCGAGACATCCACCTCACTATCCAGCCGACCGCGATCTGGATTTTCGAGGTGGACGAGGGTACCCAGCGCATGGATCCCATCGAGTTGTTCGGCTAACCCGATCTCCCCCTTGATTCCCCCAAGCATGGCGGGGTCGCTGTTCATGATCTCCCGTGTCATGCGCGGCGTGATCGGTACTCCGGCGGCGATCCAGGCCTCGACGGCGTGGGAAAGCTGTTCGACTTCGGCGAGTAGTGCGACGAAACCTGTTGGCCAGCGTGCAGCATCTGCTTCCGGCATGTTCAATACCCGCGCCAGGACCGCAAGCCGTCGCGGCGCTAGCTCCTCCAATTCGGCTCGCAAGCCACGCAACTGATCCTGGAGTTCACCGAGCCGCGCCTCGGATAGAGGCTGGTGATTACGCCGGTAGATCTCGGCCAGTAGGTCCGCGACACTAGTGTCGGTTCGCTCAGCCCTTCTTCGAGTCTTATCGAACCACTGGTACGTCAGGGTTACGGCGGTATCCATAATGAGCGCGCGCGCCGCCTGCGTTTGCAGGAACGTATCGGCTGACGTCTGGGCCAGTACGGACGCGACATGTTCTGGGAAGTGGGCTACCGAGCCAGCCTGCTTTTTCACGTGGTGATCGCGGTATATGGACTTGGTGGCTGTCTCTAGGTACCCGTTGTAGACATTGAGAATGGCAAGCTTCGCCTGATCGGTGACTGTGGTATCACGGCTGACGCTCGCGATGTGGGAAACCATCGTCACCAAGGCGGTCGGCAACTGACTGGTGTCATGAGCGAGTTCCTGCGCAGTGATGTGGTGGGCGATAGGCGGCGCAGCGTGAGTGGTCTCCCGCCCAGGCGACGATGCGAGATCCCGCAGTGCTCGCAAGAGCATGATGTCGTTTACCCACTGGGCAGTCTGCTCCGCGGCAATATGATCCTGTTTCTGGCCGCTCCCGGGGATCTTCCGACGCTGCCGCTCAAAGCGTCCGCGGATGGCTTGCTTGACCTGTTCCGCCGTTGCCGGATCGACGCCGGTTTCATCGACTCGGGTCAGAATGTCTTGGAGTTCATATGTTTCGGAGGCGGCATGCAGTTCTGCCGCGGTCTCCTCGCCCTCGCTATCGCCCGGTCGGCCGGTGATCTTGCGGCTCGGGTGCTCATGGGCCTCATGGTCGTCGTGTGGGGCGTCGACGGCGGTGAGGCTGCCGTTTTCGGATTTCAGATAGGTGACAAAGGCTTCGCTGATGTGTGTGTAGGACTGCCGCCACCGGTCGTAGGTTTGTACGCGAGGGATGCGGATTTCCGAATCCTCGTCATCCGCGTGCTCGATATTGGTGTCGAAAACAATGAGTTCGCCATTGACGGCGGTGATCAGGTAGCCGTGGGCTTCGACACCGTCATCGACGACGATGACTGCGGTATCGACGCCGTTGCTGTTGTTCGTGATGGCGTCGGCGACCGCCGCGAGCGCGGCATTGGCGGATTCCGAGGGGACCGGCTGTGCCGTCGTTGGTGGCCAGATCTTCTCGAGTTGAGCCAGGATGCCGGCTTCCAATGCGCGCCAGTTGTCTTCGGTGTGCCACTTGTCGTCATTGGCGTCGGGTTCAGGCTCATCGTCGTCGGCCAAACGCAGTGCGCGCATGACGCGAACCACTTGGATGACACAGTCCTCGACACGATCCGATTCTTCGGGTGCGGGCTGCCAGTAACCGAGCTGTGCGGCTGCCGTAAGTACCCGCTGTCCTCGATCGGAATCGGCCGCGATCTTGCCACTCAACACGCGGCTGACCGCGGCCCGCTCAACGCCGGCAAGCTGTCCGATCTCGACGTGGGTGGGTTGCGGATCGAACTTTCCAGGAAGGAAGCCCCCACTCTCGCTGAACGTTGGAGGGTGGAAACGCTCTGCAACAAACGCTGGATCGATAGCAATGCGGAGGCGGTACGGCACGGGAAATCCCAGCCATCGCGCGGCGACGAGGACCCGTTGTTCCTCCTCGGTGTACAACGCCTTCTTTCGCGCCAGGACCCGGTTGACGGTGCGTCGGCTCACCCCAGCCAGCTGCGCTACATCCAGGGGCGTGGGTTGCTGGTCCAGCTCCCACCCGCCGAGCACCTGGTAGATTTCGGCCAACCGGCCAGCCTTCGGTGAGCTCGCCGTGTGATCCGTTTGTTGCATCTTGGCGCGCACTTGTGCCTGGTCCATCGTCCTGGGTTCGAGTCCGAGCAACTCGCCCAATTCGGCACGCAGGGTATGGAGTTGTACGAACGCGATTTCGCGTGCTCGCGGGTACCAGAAGCCCAGCCGGTCGGCGGCTTCCAGGACCTTGCGCCCTTTTTCGGAATCCGCCGCGATTTCCCCGGTGAATACGGCGCTCACCGTTTTGCTGCCGACACCGGCTGCGCGGCCGACCTGAGCCAGCGTGGGCTGCGGCTGGAAGCTTCCCGGTACGAAGGCGCCGTCGGTCAATTGGGGTGGAGTAAATCGCTCTTGCGCGAAAATCGGATCAATAACTCGGTCGAACCCGGCTGGTATCGGCCAACCAAGCCACTGCGCCGCGACGAGCACCCGCTGCTCTTCTTCGGTAAACGCGGGCCTACCACGCTTTGCGTACTCCCCGTACACATGGGAGACGGTTCCCTCGTCGACACCGGCCAGCCGTGCCACATCGACGCCTTTGGGGCGGCACTGCGATTCCGCCTCGCTCAGCCCGAGGAACAACTCGCTCAACTCGACCAGGCGAAGCATCGTCGGTGCCTCTGTTACCGCACTCGCCAATCGCAACTCGGCCAATGGATCGTCTGCCAGAGGCCGCGGATCCGGTGCGGGCCGGTCGAGCATGAGGAGTCGTCCCAGCTCACGATCCAGCTGGCTGCGGAGGCGATCCGGCCGATCGTCGGCTTCGATTTGTGGATCAAGCTCGAGTCGCCGCCCGATCCACCGTAAGACCTCTGTTAGTCGCCCCGTCTCGAAGACCCGCTGCCAGCCTGTTTCGCTCAGGCGCTCGAGGAGGGCCTGGACCGTTCGGAGCGCCCGACGCATCGAATCCTGGTTCAGGAGAGCGGGATTGATTCCCAATACCTTGGCCAACTCGAGGCGCAGCGTTTGGACCTGCACGACATCAAATGACCCATCGGGACGTGGAGCCTGTGCTTCAGTCGGGGTCTGTGCCGGTAACACTTCGGTGGATGTTGCAGTGGCTTCGCGGAGTATCCGCGCCGCCGCTGGAATCCCGAAGACATGGCGATCGTCGCGGTTGTCGTTTTCCACGTACTCGACCAGGACGGCGGCGTCATAGGTCTTCAGGTAGTTTTCGATTACGGTGAGCAATTCGCCTATCGCGGGCGAATCCACCAGGTCGGCGAATCGCCGCAGTTCGGCCGCTGCGGAATCGCTGGTTTCGCCAACGGTCGAATGCAGCTGCGAAACACCGAGCAGTCCCGTGAGTTCGTGTTCCAACTCGTCGGCCCGCTGATCCAACAATTGTCTTGCGTCAGCGGCTGCCTGCTTGCCCCCGATTGCTGCCACTGCTTCGGTCTGGATGGCCCGGTCCAGTTGGAGCCACTGTGCCATCCATGCGATCAGGCCCGGTATTGCATCCGCTTGGAAGGCCACCGCCCGTTGATCGGCGCTCATACCGATCAGCTGCAGCGCCAGGTTATCGACCGCCGCCCGTACCGGTCCGTGGTGCAGCGCATCTGGCGCTACCCCGAGTAACCCGGCCAGCGCCGCCCGCGCCATATCATGGCCGGCACGCAGCCGCTCGACGGTGCTGGAGCCGGGCATCAAATCGTGCGGATCCAAACCCAGCCGTGCTGCGACGGTAAGGCGCATGGAAGGAATCGATGCAGCGTCTTCCGATCGACCGCGCCGCAACTCGGCCACCACCCGACGCGCCGCGGAAGCCCTGAGCCAGTCGGTTTCTCGTTCGCTGCGATGTCCCATTGCGTGGGCTATTTCACGACGGCGCAATCCCCCGAAATACACCAATTGGCAGTACACGCGTTCGTCGTGCGGGAGCCTTGCGATGGCGCGCAGCAGAGGTTCGAGCCCATCTCCCATTTCGGCGGCGACCGATGCGGGTACCCGAGCAGCTACCGCCCCGGCGAGCTCCAGGTATCGCGTCGAGCCCGGGAGTGGCAGCTCCTCCATGCCGATTTCGAATATCGGCCCTCGGTTCAACCAGTTCGCCAAGCCAAATGAGGTATCGAGGCGCATGGAGTCGACCGCAGCGCGCATGACGCCGAGCTCTGTACAAATCTCAGCAGGTGACATGCCTTGCAGGTAGCTCAGCTCAGCATACCGTCGGGCATTCTCCGAACGTATAGCGGCGATGGCCTCCAACAGCTTCGCCACGTCGCCGTTCATCGCCTCGCGCAGCACGTCCGGTACCCGGGCTGCCACGGCTTTCTGCAGCTCGGCGTATTCAGGAGAGCCCGGGAGGGGGAGTTCGTCTTCGCCGACACGGAATACAGGCCCTCGGGTCAACCGGTCGGTAAGGGCACCCGGCACGTAATTCACCTGCATCGCCCGTTTGACCCCGGTGACCTGCCATATTTCGGTCGGGGTCAGCCCCTGCAGGTAGGCCAGCTCGGCATATTGCCGATGGATTTCAGGAAGGGCGGCGATGGCTTCGAGTAGTTTCGCGAGGTCGCCGCGCATCGCCTCGCGTAATGCTGCGGGCATCCGCGCTGCTACCGCTTCGGTCAGCTCGACGCGTTGCGGTGACCCAGGCGGTGGAAGCTCATCGACTCCGACTCGGAATACCGGCCCCCGCGTCGACGCTTGCACCAGCACGTCGGTGACGCGATCTTTCAATTCATGAAACGTGCTGTCGGCCATGCCGAGTATTCGTCGGACCTCAGCTGCAGTCAGCCCGGAGAGGTAATGCATTTCGACGAGATTCCGGTGCCGTTCGTCGCGCAGCGCAGCGATGTGTCGCACCAGCTTCTCGAGGTCTTCGCCCACCGCATTCCACAGCTTCTCGGGAACACGAGCCGCAACGGCTGTTCGCAGTTCGGCGAACTCACGTGAGCCGGTCGGCGGGAGCGCATATGCGGCCGAGGCCTCCTGCGCTGTCTCGTCCGAGTCGGGTTCGCTGGTGTGCGAAGCCTCCAGCGCTGCCAAGCGATCGATGGCACCGCGCTCCAAGGCAGCCAGCAAGTCCGACGTCATATTCCTGAGTGGGTGGACCGAGGCGGCCGTGGCTCGATCGAATCCGAGGAAGAAGCGGCGTTCCAGCCAAAGGCCTTGTCCGGGTGCCAATTCTGCGACTCGTTGCTCGAACTCGCGATGGTCCATGGAGGCGATTGCCCGGTATGTCGGGTCGGAATCGTATTTTCCGGTGCGACGCAAGGCTTCCAGGACTCCCTCGCGAATCCGCTGAAGCCGCTTGCGGTGCACCGAATCCTGCGCGAGGTCACGCAACCACCCTCGGATATCCCCGTCTTCCGGTGCGTGACCGCTCGCTACGTCGCGGAAGGTATCGCGGATGATCTCCTGAGCCAACCGCGCCAATGGCGGGGCTGGTGGGCGTCCGGGCAGCGGCGGAGCACCCAGCATGACGAAGACGAGCCGGACGAGTTCCTGCCCGTGCTGCTCCCAAAGCTGTTGGGCGGAGGGAGCTTCCGGGTGGAGCTGCTCCGATGGTGTGCTCGGAGCTTGGGCTTCGGCCGGGGCCGCTGCCGGTAGACTCGCTGGTCCGGTCTCGGTGAGCGGTGGTGCGTCCGGACTCTTCGGTGCGCCATGATCCGGGTCGTCTGATGTGTCACTGGCGCTGGCTGCGGTGTCCGGCATCCGGATCTCGAACCAAACGGTCTTGCCGCCGGCGCGTTCCAGGTCGACACCCCAGGCCGAGGCCATCTCTTCGAGCAATCCGATGCCACGGCCGTGGGTTCCGGCGGTCAGTAAGCCCGCTTCCCATTGGTCCAGTTCGTCACCCGAAAAGTCTTGATCGGTGACGGAATCGAAATCGCTTTCCTGCTGGCGCTCCGGCAACCCCCGGCTTACATCACCGATCTCGAACCGGAACACATCGCCGAACCGGAAGGCACGCACCTGAGCCCCGCCCTCGTGGGCGTAACGATCGACGTTCGATACCAACTCGGATAGCAGCATGAGCAGGTCGTAGCGCTCTTGATCGTCTGGCCAACCGGCCTCAGCCAGGAATTCCTCCGCCGCGTGGCGTGCCGCTCGGGCACCCGGCGCCACAGAACCTTGGGCGAAGCTCAGTTTCATCTCGGGTTCACGCATGACCCGTGACGGATCTGCGCGCCCGGACGCCTCGAAGAGCCTGAACCACACCTTCTTTCGGCGGTCACGTGGCACGGTCCAGCCCCACGTCCCGGCCTTCGCGTCCAGCAACTCCACAGCACGCCAGCCGGAACGGGTGTCATCGGCGCGTACGGGCAGGTCCCGACTGTCATCGGCGACCTCGATCTCCACCCACCGATTACCCGGTTGCCCCAGTATCGAGCCGGAAATGCGCGGGCTACCACCCTCATTGGCCCGAGCCTGCACTGCCAGCTCCCACGCGATGCCAATTGCCGCGTCGAGGTGTTCCGCTACCGGCCAGGTGGCCATCAACTCGTGGATGGGCTCGACAGCGGCCGCTATCTCCGCCAGCCCCAGCGATTGTGTCGCGGCATCGACGAGGTGTTCGAGTTCAGGTGGTGCGGTGTCGCGCCTGCTGATCTTCCGGAGTTCATGGAGTGGGTCGCTGCTGGACGGGTTTGTCCATTCGGTACTCGGCTGCCGCAGTCCGAGAAGTCCGGCGAGTTCGTCGGTCAGCTCGCGCGCCTGACTGTGCCACTCGTCGGGCGTCATCGTGGCTGGCAGCCCAGCCGCCAGCTTCTGTGCGTCGGCTTCGTGTGCGAGCTTGCGCACGAACCAGTTCGGAAGTGCGGCGAGGCCGGGAAGTGTTGCGAGGCGGCGGCGTTGTGCGGCGTTCATGGAACGCAACTCCGCGTCGATCTGATCGAGTACCTGCACGACCGCAGCCCGCGGTGCCTGCTGGAGTGCTGCGCTCACATCCGCCGGTGGACCGGTGATCTTGTTCGGGTGTGGTTCGTTTTCGTGGTCAGCGTTGGGTTGTTTCACCGCGGTGAGTACGCCGCCGTCGTTTTTCAGTTCAGCGACATAGAGGGTGCTTATGCGTTGATAACTGGGTTCCCACTTGTTTTCGGCGTCTTCGTCGCCGTAGTAGCTTCGTACGCGCGGGCCGTCGCCCTCGATGAGGGTGTCGAAGACGATGAGTTCGTCCCCGACTTTGGTGATGATGAAGCCGTGGGCGTTCTCGCCGTCGTCGACGACGATGACGGCGGTATCCGGTCCCTGCCCGCTGCGCATTCTTTCGGCGATGGCGGCGATCGGGTCGGTCCCATCCGCAGGTTTCGGCTCGACCGTGAGCTGGGCGAGGATGCCCGCTTCGAGGGCGCGCCAGTTGTCATCGGCGAACCAGGCGGGATCGTTTTCGTCGGGCTCGGGTGCCTCGTCGTGGCCGAGCGCCCGCACTGTGCGGGCGACTCGGATAGCGCAGTCCAGGACATATCGACGCGCGGTACGGATTCCCGAACCCGGCGCGGCTGAATCGGTTTCGCGGCCCTGCTCGGCGGTGGGCGCGGTCGGTCGCCGTTGGCCGGACACCGTGGTCCCGTATCCACGTACCGTCTTGACATACTGTCGGCGGGACAGCTCCTGATAAGCCCTTTCTACCGAGGACCTCCCGACGCCGAGCCGCTTGGCAAGTTCAGCCGCCCGCGGCAACAACGTTCCCTCCGGAAGCGCACCGGATCGAATGGCATTCCGGATTCCGAACATGATGGTGTCGCGGCGACTGAATTTTCCGTTGTCTTCCGCCACGTCCTGCATCGCGACTGATTCGACAAGCACCTCGAGGGCACGCTGCCGCGCATCGGAATGGCTGGCGTCGGCCGTTCGCTCTCGACCGTCGGTGTTTTCGGGTGTACCGATCGGATCTTCGGGCTGCGTTGCGGATTCGTCCTCGGAATCCTGATCGGATTCGGCGAAAAGGATTCCCGCCAAAGCGTATACGGCTCGGCTGAGCTGTCTCTTGATGGCGGTCGCGTTGCGATTTCCACCTATCGCCTCGACGACCTCGGGGATCGACATCTGTTGTACGAATCGGAACTCGAGGCACCGCACCTGATCGACGTTGTCTATCCGCCGCATGGCGGCCCGCAGTTCGTCGAGCTCGCTTTCGTCGCCTCGCGCCGCGGCATTACGCGCGGACTCGAATGCTGCTTTGACCTTCGCCACGGTCTCGGAGTCCGAGGTCCGTGCGACGGGTCCGTGCGGACGCATCTGCGCCGTGCTGGCGCGCAGTTGCGCTGCGCTGGCGAGCGAAGCGTGGTTGTCGAATGCGGCAGGCGATTCCGGTTCGGCCGAGACCAGCCCCAATTGCGACAATTGCGCTCGGCGGGCCTGATGCTGTGCCTTGATGTCAGACCCGAGTAGCTTTCGGGTAGATCCCGCCGCTTCGCTTGTCCGCAGATCTTCGGTAGCTCGGTAGATGAGAAGCGTGAGGCGGGCGGTTTCGGTGTAGGCCCGGTGGAACGCATGCTCGAGTCGAGTGGCATTCCGTTCGGCGGCGGCGTACGCCGCGAACGTGCGGGCGACCGATTCCGACATGGTGCCGTTCGGGTCGATGATCGCACGCCGCCGGTCGCGTTCTGCGCGCCACCGGTCGCGTGCCAGCCGTGCGCGCTCCCGCTCGGCAACCGCGGTGACTCGCTGAGCATGCAACTGTGCCAAGGACATTCGGTCGGTCGCCGGATCTGCGACGCCATGCCGTAGGAGAAGTTCGTCGAGGTGCGCGGCCACTTGCGCGATCAGCTCGTGCGAAGTGGGTTCGGCCGCTTCTCCGATTCTGATCCGTTGTCGTCCGGCGTACCAGCGGCCCTGCTCGACGGCGGCGGGGGCGAGTGGTGTGGATCGGACGCGTCCTTCGTCGTCTACCTGGACCTGCCGGTAGTCGACCCGAATCCCAGCTTGCGCCAGCGCATTCAGCGTACCCGTGGGAAGAAAGTGCTCAGCGTCCGCGAAGGGCGACAGCACCGTGAGCACATCGCCATCGAGGCGAGCCCAGCGGCCGATCCGCTGTCCGGGCAGTTGTTCCAGCTGACGCCGCGCCGCCTCGGCGGCGGCCTGAATCCGGACCGTGCGCAGGGCCTCCGCGAGCATTTCCAGACGTGCCAGCAACGTCGACTGCCGCCGCTCGGCCTCCGCGGGCATTCGATCCGGATCGGATCGGGTGGGAAGAATACGCTGTATGGCCGCCCTGGTGCGGGCTACTCTGCTGGCGGCGGCGGCGATTCGCCCGCCCCACTCAGGCTGCTGTTCCCCGAGCTCGGTCGCCAAAGTGACCGGCAGCCACGGCTGTTCGAGTGCGTCCGCTGACTGCCGGTCCAGTTCGTCGGCTGCGCGCAGGGGGTGCGAGCCTTCCTGCGGTGGATTACCCAGCCGCGACAACCGATTCTGGCCTTGTGCGATCGAGTCTCGAATCGGCGTCGGCAGCTGGGTGACCAGCACCCGGCCGTAATGATCGACCCGAACTTGCCGAGTGATCACCGGAATTCCATGCTGTCGCAATGTATTCCGAAGTCTGCTATCGAGTGCGGAACGGCGGCTGGGTCGTTCGAATACTTCGACCCTGGTGCCGCCCACGAGTTGCCCGTGGGGGCCGACAGGAATGCCGCCGCGTGCCGCCACGACATCAAGCAGCGCCAACTCCTCGGCCACGGCACGCCAGCGGGTCAGGTCCGCGTCGAACGCCGCGCACTGGGCCGCGACCGCGGCCAGGTCATCGAGTAGTGCCAGCAGTCGGTTACGCATTTGCTCGCCGAGATCGGCTCGCGACAGCGCCGCCGCTGCCCGGGTACGCACCTGCGCGGGGGCAAGCTCCGCTGCGGCCGCACCGGCGTCGGCCCATTCGGTGAGGTCGAGCAGTGCGCAGAGACCATCGGTATGTACCAGCGCATCGCGAATACCGCGCAGTAGTTCGGTGCGCCGCCAAGCGGTATCACTCACTTGTTGAACCGCTTTCGCCAGTTCACCGGCGGGCGCGTGTTCCCATTCGGACATCGGGTGCACTGACTGGTCGACAGCCACCGGGGCACTGCCCCCGCCCTGCATTTCGGCTCGCTGCTGATCCACCAAATGCGCCAGCTCGTCCAGTACGAAGGACGGCCAACCCCAGAAATCGGTCCGTAGGTACGCGGAGGCCTCACCCAAATACGTCGCTCGGCCGGCGGGATCCTGTGCGCGCCATGCCCGAACCAGGTTCACCATCATTCCGTCCGGCGCGATGGTCGCGCGGAAACCGGATGCTTGCGGGACCGGCCCGCGGTCGTTCGCTCTGGCGGCTGCCAGAGCATTCCGATTCTGCGCTTCCCGCCACACCTGAGCTACGGGAACGCCCCTGAGTACGGCTTGCAATGCATAGGCCGGATGTGTGAAATCCGGGAGTCCGCTCGCGGTTACACCGGTGACCGGTACGGCCGCCCCGAACCTGTTGTTGCCCTCGGCGAGTGCCTCCGCTGGATTGAAAATCTTGCGATCACCGAGACTTGCCGCACCCGGGTCGCCGTCATTGCTGAGTTCCTCCTGTTCCGCAGCCGTGAGTATCCGGCGTCGAGTGTCATCGTCGAGCTGCTTCTTCCAGGATTCGAATAGGGCCTTCAAATCGGCGATGAGATTCGGACGCTGGATACCGGCATTATCCAGCCAGGCGATGAAGCCCGCGTAAAGGCGGCCCTCTTCGGTCAATTCATCGGCTGTGTATCGGCGGTCCTCTTCGCTCAATTCCTTCCGGTGGAAGCTGTACCCATCGAGCTGATCCAGCCATTCGTCGAACGTGTAGTCCGCCGGCAGTGCCTTGGCCTTCTTCAGGCCATCGAAATGTGCGACCAAGAAGGGGAAAGACGCAGCCTCCAGTACGTTACTGTAGTTTCTCCGTCTATCGAATCTGACGCTGGATGGAAGAATCCCCAGTGCACGCGAATCGACCAGATTCCGATATTCGCGTCGGGGATTCGAGTATCTACCCGACCTCGCGAACTTGTCGCGTAGATGGGTCATTTCGTGGTTGACGATGTCATAGGCGGGATCACCCGTCGGTGCCACCAGCCAGCCGCGTTCTACCGCGCCCGCCATGCTCGTGTGCAGCAGTTCCGAATCAGCCACATAATTCTCGTTGAGAATCATCAGTTGCGGTGATTCGTCACCCAGGCCGCCCGCCTGCCATACACAGGCCATCGGACCGTCCAGCGGAGCAACCAGAATAGCCGCGAGCGGTATCAGTGGATTCTCGTTGAAATTGTCGATAATTGCATTTCGGATCGACAGTGCGGTCTCGACGGAAATTCCGGGTTTATCGAGGCCGAGCACCTCGATCCCATAGGCATCGAACAACTCCCGCGCGATCGCCTGTTTGGCATACCGCGCGGACTCCGTAGCGGACTCGTCGAGCTTGTTGACGGATTTGATCGGCGCGCGGTTAGTGGCCGCCTGGTCCTGCGCTGGTTCTTCGGTAGCACTGTTGGTGCGCGATTGTGTCCGCACTTCCTCGGTGAGGCGTTCGATGGCACGAAACTGTGGTTCGGTGAGATCCTCATGGCGGCGCAACGCATTGGCCGCATGGGTGAGTAGTCGGCGTTGGTCGCCGCTCAGGTGATTGAGGTTGTCGAGCAGCGTGTTCTGACCGGTGGTCAGTAGCCAGTCACCGACGTCCTGTCCTACGGGCACGGGCCATTGGTTGTGCTCAGCGAATGCCAAGGTAGCGAAGTGAATCGCGTACGCCAGCCGCGACACCGGCTCCGGCGGAGTACCACGAGCGGGATCCCATCCCAATACGGCGAGCAGTCGCTGGACATTGTCGCGGCCGTATCGTCGCTGAAGTGCTTGCGATGCCGACGAATTACCCTGCTGAGCCCGCGACAGAGTCGTGTCGTCGGTCGGCCATTCCTCGAACGGATCCGGCAACGACGTCGGTGCCGTATCCGGTCCTGGGTGGCGTGCCGTGCGCGTCAATGAGGGCGCAGCGGGGGCTATCGCGTGCGCGTCCGAGCCGGTGGGTCCCGTTTCATCCGAATGGACAGAGCTCGGTAGGACGAGGTCACCCCGGCGCATTGCCTCGACTACGGCGACGGTCCTGTCGCTGACGCCGAGCTTTTCGAGGATTATGCGCACCTCGGTTCTTATGGTCGCGAGAGAGACACCGCGAGCGCGGGCGATCTCAACGTCCGATCGGCCCACTGCGATGAGGCGGAGGATTTCCTTGTCCTGCGGGGACAGTGCACGCGCACTGATGGCTGCTGCCGGAATATCGTCCACGTCGACATATCCCAGGCGCAGGGCTTGCATGACGGCCCCGGCCCGGCTGTGCGCGCCGAGTCTCTTGAAGATTTCCCTTAATATCTGCCCAACCGAATCGCGCGCCAGCCCGAGAGTTCTGGAATTTCCGATCTGCTCGTTCGTATAGCCTGCAGCGGTTAACCGGAGTATTTCCAGTTGTTGTCCGGACAGCGTTTGGTGTGCGGGGATTGCCGGGCCAGGGACGTTGTTCGGATCGATGTATCCGACGCGAAGTCCCTGAACTATCGCGCCGACTCGGGTGTTGGTGCCGAACTTTCGGAAGATACGGTCGATATTTGCCTGTACCGCATCCTTCGACAATCCGGTCGCCGCCGCGATCTCGATGGTGTTCTTATCCGCGCAGATCAGTCCGAGTATTTCGGCTTCGCGACCGGTGAGCGGCTGTGACAGCCGATTTTCCGGCTCGGGGAGATCATCCAGCTCGAAGATTTCTGTACCCAATGCCAGGACCACGGCATGGGTTCGGTCGCTCGCGCCGAGCTTCGTAAATATACGCGCGGCATCGTTCTGCACATCGCGGTACCGTCGGCCCAAATGCATCGCTATCTGGGCGTATGTCTTGCCGGTCGCTATTTCGGCGAGTACAGCGAGCTCGGTATCGGTCAGTTCGCTATTGCGCAGCTGGCGCCGCTCGGTCACTCGCTGCATGATTCGCTCGGCCGCGGCGAATTGTTGTCTGGTGAGGTCACGGCCGAAGCGCATCATGCCGATCGCGGCGGAGAGGATGGTGCGCTCGGCGGAGGTCAACTGGTTGAGGTCGTCGTCGGCCGCGGGTGCGTTGCGCTCGGCATCCCAGCCGACGGCGGCCAGTGTCCGACGAAGAGTGTCGTGTCCGTACGGCCGACGCAACTGTGCGATCAGATCACGATCGGGCACTGTGCTCGCCACCGAACCGGGACTGCCACCAGGATGGACCGCGGTTATTCTTCCGCCGACACTCTTGGTACCTGGTTTGTTCTTGCGCGAGGCACCGGGCAACTCGATGCCTTTATCGAGCGCCGCCGTGACCAGGTCGCCGGTCCCCGAAACGCCCAGTTTCTCGCGAATGCGCTTGAGGTAGGTACTCACGGTGTTCTCGGACAGGCCGAGCGCAGCCGCGATATCCGCAATCCGCTCGCCTGCGGCCCGCATGGTGAGAACTTCCAGCTCGCGCCCGGACAGTGTGCGGTCGTCGGTGTTCACACCGGTCCACTTCGTCCACGCGGAACCGTTGATATCGAGCAGACCCTCACGCAATCCGACGGCGACCATACCGGCGCGGTCGCGGACCCCGAATGCGGCGCCGATGTCGTCCAGGCAGTTGCGCACCTGATCCACCGAGAGTGGCAGGTGCTCGGAAATACCCTCGTCTGTCAGGCCTTTCGCGACCAAGACCAGGACATCGCGTTCGGTCGCTGACACTTCGACGGGTCCGGACTGTTCGGCGACCGGGAAGTCGGTGATATCGAGGTCTCCCCGGCGGACCGCGGCGGCCACCGAAGCGGCGCGATTCGCGGTGTTGAGCTTGTTGCTCACCTGGTTGACGGCGGCGACGGCTTTCCTGCGTGACCACCTGAGCTGTTCCATTGCCGCGACCTCGAACGGCAGCAAACCTTGAGCTGTCCCGCACAGAACGGTGATTTCATCCGCGGTCAAATTCAGACCGATTCCGGGCACGCGTTGTTCCGCGCCGACCGATCTGGCCAGGCTACGCAGGGCGCCTGCGGTGATGGTCCGCACTGCGGCAGCCCGGAGGGGCCGTGCCAAGGTCATGCCCTTGTTCATGGCTGTTGCTGTCTGGCCATCCGACTGTTCCTGCCGGAACCGCAGAGTCAGTGCTGTCTGCTGAGTCGGGGACAGCGCGCTGAAGTGATGCTGGAACCTGGGAATTGTCATGTTGGCCAGGGCCACAACCATGGGGTCGGATGCCGTGACACCCTCGAGCTTTATATAGGCGGCTACGAGCCTTTGCGCGAACACGGCCATGGCGTGTGGTCCGGTGTCGGTGGGTCCCGCCGGGAGCGATGCGTCCAGCGCCTGTGCCGGGGCCAAATCCCCAGGCACAGTGCTGGTTTCATTGTCCGTCTCAGCACTTGCTGCCGTAGCAACGATGGGCGGCGCCACTTGCGGGGCACTCGTCGGCTGTTCATCGGCCGATTGGAGCAGGGGAGCCGGGGCACCGTCTCGATGCTGTGCCTGTGCAGGGCTGTCGGGCGCGCCGACCGCGACGGTCGGGAACTGTGTCTGCACCGCCTTGGTCATCGCATGGATCGCGCCGACCTGGAGCGGGCTGAGATTGCGGCCGTTTCGCAGCGCATTGTGCACGTCGGCGATGGATGTGATCTCCCCATCGGTCATGTGAACGGTGCTGTCCAGCAACGCGTTTCGCAGCTGCTCACTCAGGTAGTCGCCGAGCTGACGGCCCGCGGGAATCTGCCACCCGTCGAGTTGCGCGGTGTGGTAACCGGCCGCGTTGATCGCGTGCGCCAGCTGCTGCACGGGTTCGGGTGGCGTGCCGTGCGTCCCGTCCCAGCCCAGCACGGTGAGCACATGCTGGTACGTCGC
>NZ_JBFANH010000037.1:0-73560 GCF_040674755.1 Nocardia sp. NPDC049737
AGTGGCCTGTGGATTGCCCGGGAAAGCGACGACGTGATCATGTACGGAGCCGACTCCGAATGGCATGCCGATCACATCATCGCCCACGAGATCGGTCACATGCTGCTCGGCCACGGGACCGCGAGCGGTCCCGGGGCCGCCGTGGCTGATCTGTCGTTGCGCGAATTGATGCCCTCGCTGTCGCTGGAAACCATCCGCAGCGTACTTCGGCGCCAAGACTACGGCAGTGAGCGCGAGCGCACCGCCGAAACCTTCGCCGACCTGCTACTGGTCGAAGCGATGCTGCCGAAGCGGTCGGCGAGCCGGTTCCGCTCGACGTTCTTCCGAAACCGGCACCGATGAGATGACCTCCCCGATCCCGGGTCTGATCACCTGGCCCGTCCTGACAGGCCTCACGATGGTGCTCGCCGGTCGGTGGTGGCTGCTGCGCGACAGCACCGTCGACCGACTCATCAACCGCGGACTCGCCGCCGCTCTCGCCGAAAACCTGTTACGGGACGCTTGGTTCGAACAGTCACTGGCCTGGCTACTGCCCGGCGACGACACCGAAGTGGTGAACATCGCCCGACAGCTCTCACTGGGAGCAACCCTGTTGACCATGTCGAATATCTACGGCCTCGCCAAGTTGTGGGCAGGCGCCGACCCCGCCCACACATGGCGCAGGCAGCGGCGCTACTACCTCGTCACGATCACCGCCAGCACCGTCATCCTGATCGCAGGCACACCCGCCCGCCACGCCAACCAGTTGATCGACCAAACCCTCGGCTGGCCCGCTGTCGTGGTCTGTCTCGCGTTCTCCCCGCCGCTCGGCGCTACAGCCCTGCTCCTAGCCCGGGTGAGTGTGCGCGAGATGCGCACCGCAGGCGACACCACCTGGCAGGAACGTGCACTGTACACAGCGGTCCTGGGCACCATAGCGGGCCTCGGGGCGATAGCGGTCGGATACCCGCTCGGGACCATCACCAGTCTCATGACAGGCCGACCGTCATTCGATCCCGAGATGCACTGGGAAGCATGGGGCGGCTTCCTTCTCTCGGCCGTCGCCGCTCCCGCCACGATCACCGTGCCGCTGATCAGCACCCTGCTCACCCACATCGGATGCGACCGCACCGGCCGATACTGCCGCCGCCTGCGGCCGATGTGGGCCGATCTCACCGCAGCCGTACCCGAAATCGTCCTGCAGACGCGACGCGACCACAACGGCCGAACAGACCCAGCCATCCGTCTGCACCGCATGATGGTCGAGATCCTCGACAGCCTGCTACATCTCGAGCGCTACAGCGACAGCCCCGACGATCTCGCCGCCACCGGCGACGACCCACATACCCATGCCCGCCGCATCGCCGATGCCATCGCCACCAAAGCTGCCGGGCGCCCCCCGAGAGCTAGCCGGCTCACGCGCCGGCACCAAATCCAGCCGGGGGCACGCGACCTCACCACGGAACTGCGCCAACTACTCGCACTCGCCAAGGCATGGCGGCACGTCCGCGGCATGACAAAGTCGCCATCGCGTACATATGTGTATCCGCCAGCGCACGGACGCGGTGCGGCATCCTCCCCGACCTCGGCTCGGTCATCGGCCCTGGATAAGGAGCCTTGCAACGATTCCCAACGCGCGCTCGAGCACCAAATGAAAAACGGCCCGGAACATTTGAGTTCCGGGCCGTTTCCCTAGTAGCGGGGACAGGATTTGAACCTGCGACCTCTGGGTTATGAGCCCAGCGAGCTACCGAGCTGCTCCACCCCGCGTCGGTAAACACAACATTACACACGTCTATGCACGGAAGGCAAATCGCTTATCTTCCAGGGGGTTTACCCTGGTCAGCCGGGCCGGATAGCCCGTGGCGGGGCAGGTCGGGCGAGGTTGCGCAGACGGCTCCGACGGGCGGCGGCGGGCAGCTACCGAATCCATCCACCGAACCCGAGCGAGCGCAGCGGCGAAAGCCGTTTCAAATGCAACAGGCCACTCACCCAAGGGCTTCAAACGTGACCTGAGTCACTATTTCGCAGTGATCCCGAACACATAACGGTGCTATAACCGACCGACCGGAATCCATTCTTATGGCATTTGCGACCTGCGCAAACATCGATATACACGTTATTCGCTTCATACAATGGGGAAGTTATCAAGATGTGATCTGCTGAGATTTCTTCGTTACCGTCGAGCCACGGCCCGGATCAAACGTGATGGGCTCGAACTCGAACCGCCGAACACCGGCGACCCTGTCCCGCGGTCCGAGGATCCCCGACACACCTGGGGACAGGGACTCGGCATTTTGCATTACCGGGGGCGGTGGGCGCAGGGAGGGAATACAACATGTCGAAGCACCGAAAGCTCAGCACCCGCGCCCTCGGCTATGCCGCTGTCACCGGCGCAATCGTTGCCGTCCCGTTCGGTCTTTCCACCGGCACCGCAGCGGCCGCCCCGACCCACAATTGGGATGGCGTCGCGCAGTGTGAAAGCGGTGGCAACTGGGGTATCAACACCGGAAATGGCTACTACGGCGGTCTGCAGTTCTCGCAGAGCACCTGGGCGGCCAACGGTGGCCACGGTTCCGCCAATAGCGCCAGCAAGGACGAGCAGATCCGGGTGGCCGAGAATGTGCTCGCCACCCAGGGTGCGGGCGCCTGGCCGGTCTGCGGTCAGTACCTGCGCACCGGAGAATCAGCGCCGAGCCCGGCACCGGCTGTCGTCGAGCCGGAGCCCGCCGCTCCCGAGGCTGCCCCTGCCCCCGTCTCCAGCGTCAAGTCCGCCATCGAGCAGGCCCGGTCCGCGGGCTACCAGCTGGCCAAGCAGAACGGCCTCGAAGGCCAGTACCAGCAGCTGCTGGACCAGAACGGTGCACTGATCGACTCGTTCGGTCGCTGACGTAGGAATCCGACGTCACTCGGCAACGGCGCCGAGGTGGACGTCGGTTCGACGTCAATGAGAACGGCCCCGTCACCCGGATTTCCGGGTGACGGGGCCGTTCTCGTCGGATCAGCGACCGGCGTCCTGATACGCCTTCACCGCGGCGTCCAGTTCCTCCAGTGCCTTGCCGAAGTCCTGGAAGCTCCCGGACTTCATGGCATTTCGCACATTCTCGATCTTCTTACTCAGCTCCGCGGCCGCGGCATCCTTGGCGCCGGAACCAGTCGCGGGCGGCGGCGTGGTGCCCTGTGACGGCGGTGTCGCGCCCTGCGTCGGCGGCGTGGCGCCGTGATCCGTCGGTGGCGCGGTACCCGGTTTCGGCCTGCTCGCGGGATCACCGCCGAACGGCGTGGCCAGCGAACCTGTCCCCGGCAGCACCTGGTTCAGCGCATCGGCCAGGGTGGAGGCGAAGCCGACCTTGACACTGCCCGCCACATCGCGATAACTCACCAGCACCCGCAGCAGCTGCGGGAAGGTGGAGCTGCCCGCGCCGGTATTTCGCTCGTTGTAAAACGGCTCCACATAAAGGATTCCGCCGTCCGCGATCGGCAATGTCAGCAGATTGCCATATCTGATCTTGTTCGAGTTCGACAGCAGTGTTTTCTGACTGGAGACTTCCGGTGCCGTCGTCATACTGTTCTGCGTTTGTTGCGGACCCTGTGTTTGCGTATCGGTCGGCAATTGCAAGATCGTGAATTTGCCGTAGCCGTCCGGATCCGAGCGCACCGAAATATAGGCGGACAGGAACTGCCGGTTGTAGCCGACCATGGCGCTGGTCAGATTGAATACCGGCTTATTGTTCGCCGACGCATCACCCAGCAGCACGTAGTACGGCGGCTGATTGAAGGTGCCACCCTCGGTGGTCGGATCGCTCGGCACCGACCAGAAAGCGTTGTTGGTGAAGAACTCTCGCGGATTGTCCACGTGGTACTTGGTCAGCATTTCGCGCTGCACCTTGAACAGATCCTCGGGATAGCGGAAGTGCGCGCGCAGTTCCGGTGAGATCTCGCTCTCCGGCTTGACCGCGCCAGGGAACACACCGCGCCAGGCCTTGAGCACCGGGTCGGTCGGGTCCACCTCGTAGAGGGTCACCGTGCCGTCGTAGGCGTCGACGGTGGCCTTCACCGAGTTGCGGATGTAGCTGACCTCCTTGCGCGGCAAGAGCCTTCCGGTCTTCTTATCGATGCTGTCCTCGACAGCCCCCTCCAGCGAGGTGGTCTGCGCGTACGGGTAGTTGTCCAGCGTGGTGTACGCGTCGACGATCCACTGGATCCGGCCGTTGACGACCGCCGGATAGGCATTGCCGTCGGTGGTCAGCCAGGGCGCCACCTTCTGCACCCGCTCGCGCGGGCTGCGGTTGAAGATGATCTTGGAGTCGTCGCCGATGGCCGAGGAGAACAGCAGATTGCGCTCGGTGTACTTGGCCGCGAAGGCCAACCGGTTGAACCAGTTCCCGATCGAGACGCCACCCTTGCCGCTGTAGGTGAATTGCGCTGTGTCGGAATCGTATTCGCGCGGGTGCTGACCGTTGGAGGCGCCTACGATCGCGTAGTCCGGATTGGACTGCGAGATCAGCTCGCCGTAGTAGATGCGCGGCTGGTCGACCTTGATCTGCTGCTGGTCGGTCGAGTTGAACAGGTCGCTGACCAGGAAGATGGGATATCCGCTGTCGCTACTGCCGCCGGTGTTGGCATTGGGGTCCTCGTACTGCGGCCGGTTGACCCGGTTGGCGGGCGCCGCGACGAAGCCGTTGCCGTGGGTGTAGACGGTGTGCTTGTTGATCCAGTCGGTCTGGTTACCGCTCAGCGCCGACGGGTGCAGTTCACGGGCGGCCACAATGTAGTCCTGGATATCGCCGTTGAGGTTGTAGCGGTCGATGTCCAGCGACTCCGGGAAGCCATAGAAGTTCTTCAGCTGCTTGAGCTGAGTGAACGTGGGCGACAGGATATTCGGGTCGAGCAGGCGGGCATTGCCGATCGTCGCCGCATCCACCGGAACTTCCAGCGGACTCTTCGAACTGTCGCCCTTGTAGTCCTTGTACTCGATCTTGTCCGAGGTGATGCCGAACGCCTGCCTGGTCGCGGCGATATTGCGTTCGATGTATTCACTCTCTTTGTCGGCGGCGTTCGGGCGCACCGAGAACTGCTCGACCACCAGCGGCCACACCGCGCCCACCAGGACCGAGGAGAGCACGAGCAGCGCGGCCGCCATCGCGGGCACCCGCAGATCGCGCAGCACGATACCGGCGAAGAAGGCGATCGCGCAGATCACCGCGATGGACAGCAGGATCAGCTTCGCGGGCAGTACCGCGTTGATATCGGTGTAGGAGCCACCGGTGAAGGTCGGCTCCTTACGACTGCTCGACAGCAGCTCGTAGCGGTCGAACCAGTAGGCAATCGCCTTGAGCAGCACGAAGATTCCGGCGATCACCGCGAGCTGGATGCGCGCGGGCCTGGTCAGCGTGCCCTCGCGCCCGGTCAGACGCAGGCCGCCGAAGACGTAGTGCGTCACCAGGCTGGCGAAGAATGCGATCACCACCGCGACGAACAACCAGTTCAGCACCATCCGGTAGAACGGCAGGTCGAAGGCGTAGAACCCGACATCCAGGCCGAACTGCGGATCCTTCTGGCCGAACGAATCGCCATTGAGGAACAACTGCACGGTGACCCAATTCGACTGCGCCACCAAACCGGAGAGCACGCCGAGCACCAGCGGAATGCCGATCCCGAACAACTTGAGCCGGCTCATCACGGTGGTGCGGTAGCGCGCGATCGGATCGTTCGGACCCGCCACTGGTATGAATACCGGCCTGGTCCGGTACGCCAGCAGCAGCGCCAACCACACGACAAGACCGACGAACAACGCGACGACGATGAACAACAGGATCCGCGTGCGCAGCACGGTGAGATAGACGTTGCGGAAACCGACCTCGCCGAACCACAACCAGTTCGTATAGGTGTCGGTCAGCCGCGGTCCCAGCAGCAGCAGCGCCGCCAGAATGATGGCCGCCACCAGCAGCACTCGGCTGCGTCGGGACAACGAAGGTAAGCCGGTGGGGGGCCGCATGCCCACGATGCCACTCTCCAAGGTCCGGCGGCGCGCGCACCGATGTTCTCGGCCGTGACACCGCAGTCCGATGTTGCAGGTGGTCCAAAGCGGACCGTTTCGGCCCACTCTACGGAATCTGAGAGGGTACAGACCGGTGGGTTGCGATTGGTCTGCGATTACGCACGCACCGAGCTATCGATTCCGAGTGTTTGATTGGATATCGATGTGACCGCAGACCTGCACGCCGAACTCGTCCTCGCCCGTTCCGTCCGTGAAGTGGCGGAATTCGTCGATGCCGAGGGCTGGGGCAGACCGCCGCAGATGTTCGCGCTGGTGCCGACCGTCGATCTGGTCGCGGCCGAGCCCGGATTGCTCGATCAGCTGGATCAGGGCAGCGAGCTCACTCCCATTGCGCAGGAGTCGTTCCCGGCGGACATCACCGGCGGATCGATGGCGCTCGACGAATTCCTCGCCACCACCAGCTGGCCCGATGGCGTGAGCGGCTGTGTGCTCGTCCAGGAGATCGTCGTGCTGCCGCCGGATGCCGAGAGCACTCTCGACGATGCGCTCACCCCGCTACTCGCCGATCACGAGGCCGCCGACGCCGCCGCGCGCGCCGCGGCCGAGACCCATCCGGGGCGACGCACGGCCCGGCTGTTCGCCGCGGTACTGCGCACCGGCGCGGAGCTGTGCCTGCTGCAGGTCAAGCCCGAGGACGATGCCGACGACTTCGGCGATCTCGACCTGCGCACCTATCCGAATCTGGCGCCCAACCTGGTCGAGGCACTGCACCACACGATGGAGTGATCAGCCGCAGGAGACGGTCTCCCGACCAGCGTTGATGTCGTTGAGTGATTGCACTGCGCCGCTGAGGTTTTCGACCTTCACCAGGCGCAGTCCGTCGGGCGTACGCTGTTTTGCCTCATTGCAGTTGGCCGCCGGGACCAGGAAGGTCTGCGCACCCGCATCGCGCGCGGCCATCATCTTGTACTGGATGCCGCCGATCGGACCGACCTTGCCGTCCTGATCAATGGTTCCGGTACCGGCGACGAACTTGCCACCGTCGAGTTCACCGGGCGTGAGCTTGTCGATCAGCGCGAGGCTGAACATGAGACCGGCCGACGGTCCACCGATATCGGCGAGGTTGAACGAGACCCGCATGGGCGGGCGCGCGCCCTCGGTCGGGGTCAGGCCGAGGTAGCCCTTGTTCGCGTCGTCGGGGCGGGCGGCCAGGGTGATGGTCGCGGTTTGTTCGGTGTTCTCCCGACGGTAGGTCACGGTGATCTGACTGCCCGGCGCCTGCGAGGACACCGCGGTAACGACATCCTTGGGCGTGGCGATCGGTGCGCCGTTGACGCTGACCAGTTCGTCGCCCGCCTTAAGCGTCTCTTTGGCCGGGCCGTCGTCGGAGACCTTTCGCACCAGCACCACCGTCGGCAGGTTCAGCAAGTGCAGCGCCGCCACCTCGGCATTGCCCTCGGAATCCTTGAAGTCCTCCTGGTTGGACTTATCGATCTCCTCGCGCGGCACACCGGGCGGATATACCTCGGCGCGCGGGACCAGTCCGTGCTCACCACTGACCCAGAATCCGAACGCCTCGAAGATATTGAGTTCGTCGCGGACCGAGACCGTTGTCATATTCAGATGACCGGTCACCGGGTCTACTTCGGCGCCGCGGACGTCGACAACCTGCTTGCCATCGACCGAGCCGAGGGTATTGAACGTGGGTCCCGGCCCGAGTGCGACGAAGGGCACAGTGAGCAGGCTGCCCACCACGCCGAGGACGAGCACCGGGATCAGGGCGGCCACCAGGGTCAGGATCCGACGATTCACCTGGACCACAGTAATGATCGCCGCCGCGCCCGGTCGTGCGAGGCGCGTATTTACCGGCGTACGCGTGCCGGAGATTTCGCGCCGCGCGAACATCGACCCCCTACACCGCGCGCGTAAGGTTTGCAGTATGAGTGACCTCCCCTTCGGATTCTCGAACCGCGATGACGACGACCGCAGGCGCGGCGACGAGCCGAGCGGTGCCGGGGCGAACGATCCGTTCGGCCTCGGCGGGGCGGGCGCGGGCGGTTTCGATCCGGCCCAGCTCGGCCAGATGCTCACGTCACTCGGCCAGATGCTCAGCGGGATGGGCCAGCCCAGTTCGGCGCAATCCGGCCCGGTCAACTACGACGTCGCCAAGCGGTTGGCCCGTCAGCAGCTCGGGGCGAGTATGACGCCGGTCTCCGATAGCACGGTCAAGGCCGTTGCCGATGCCGCGCATCTGGCCGAACTGTGGCTCGACGGCGCTACCACGCTGCCCGCGGGCGCCAGCAGAACCGCGGCCTGGACCGCCAACGACTGGATCGAGGAAACGCTGCCGACCTGGAAGCGGTTGTGCGATCCGGTGGCCGAACAGATCTCCGGCATGTGGACCGCGCAGTTGCCGGAGGAGGCACGCGAATTCGCCGGTCCGATGGTCGGCATGCTCGGGCAGATGGGCGGGCTCGCCTTCGGCTCGCAGCTCGGGCAGGCGCTCGGCCAACTCGCCAAGGAGGTGCTGACCTCCACCGATATCGGGCTGCCGCTCGGCCCGACCGGCACCGCCGCGCTGCTGCCAGCGGCAATCTCGGAGTTCAGCGCCGGACTCGAGCAGCCCGAAAGCGAGATCCTGGTCTTTCTCGCGGCCCGCGAAGCCGCCCACCAGCGCCTGTTCGGACATGTGCCGTGGCTGCGTCAGCAGGTGCTCGGCGCGGTCGAGGACTATGCGCGCGGCATCAAGATGGACTTCTCCGCACTGGAGTCGGCGGCCCAGAATATCGACCCGATGTCGCTGACCGATCCCTCGAAACTCGAGGAGATCCTGTCCCAGGGCACGTTCGAACCGCAGACCACCCCGGAACAGAAGCAGGCCCTGGAGCGGCTGGAAACGCTGCTCGCCCTGATCGAGGGCTGGGTGCAGGTCGTGGTCACCGAGGCGATCGGTGACCGTCTACCGGGTGCCGGTGCACTCGCCGAAACGCTGATCCGCCGCCGCGCCACCGGTGGTCCGGCCGAGCAGACCTTCGCGACGCTGGTCGGACTCGAGCTGCGGCCCCGCAAGCTGCGCGAGGCGGCGGCGCTGTGGCGGCGGCTCACCGCCGATGCGGGGATCGACGCCAGGGACGCCGTCTGGGCGCATCCGGATCTGCTGCCGAACTCCGATGATCTGGACTCCCCCGCGGGCTTCATCGATTCGGTGATCGGCGGCGGCGTGGACGCCTTCGAGGATCCACTGGCCCAGTTGGCCGAAACCGAGGCACGCGAAAAGGCCGAACGCGAGGCCGCCAAGGGTGACGGCGAATCCGGGCCGGACCTCGGCAAGGACACCGACGCGTCCTGAGAGGTGTCCTGTTGATAAACGCGAATTCCTGTGGACTACCGCAGGATTCGCGCTGATTCGTCGATAGCCCCATCCGCATACTGCTGCCATGACGACGAGGCGGATGGGCGGGCCGATGCTGGCGCCGCGGGTGACCGTATTGGTTCGGTCGTCCGGGGTCGTGCAATTGGGGTGGGATCCAGAGCGTGCGCTGCTGCTGGATCGGACCGCATTGGATACCGACACCGTGCTGGCATTCCTGCGGCTGCTGGACGGTATGCACAGTCGCCCGCAGGTCATCTGGCGGGCCGGGGAATGTGGGATCGAACCCGCGGACGCAACGGAGCTGCTGAATCGCATCGATGACGCGGGCCTGCTGCTGCATCCGGATCCGCGGTTGGGGCGGGTGCGTTCGGTGCGGGTGCACGGGCTCGGGCCGCTATCGGATGCGGTCGCGGCCGGGTTACGGCGGCTCGGGCTGCGGCCGATCCGCTCGCGCGGTTACCGCCCCGACGATTCGGTGCTGGATTGGCACGGTGAGCTCGTGGTGCTGGCCGATGCGCTCGTCATCGAACCGCGCCTGGCCAATGAGCTGGTGCTGCACGGGATTCCACATCTGCAGGTGCGCATTCGCGACGGCAAGGGCGTGGTCGGGCCGCTGGTGTTTCCCGGTCTGACGAGCTGCCTGCGCTGTCTCGATCTGACCCGCTGCGAGTACGACCCGGAGTGGCCGCAGTTGGCGAGCCAATTGCTCGGCCGGGTCGGGCACGCCTCACCGGCCGGAATCCTGGCGACGGCGGCATTGCTGCTCGGCGAACTCGAGGCGATCATGCTCTGTTCTCCCGAGCGTCAGCTCGACACGATGAACGCCACGATCGAACTCGAACTCGATACGCACCGGATCTCGCGCCGGGAATGGCCGCAGCACGACGGCTGCGGATGCCGCCGTATTTTCGCTGCTCCCGCCGGATGAGAGTGTCAATTCTTACAGGCCGCCAAGCAAAGACATCAAGATTGTCGTGGCGATCGCACGGGTCTGTCCGCCATGATGGGTTACGTGTCTGAGATCGTGCGCCGTCGCTCGTCCCGCAATGCCAAGTTAGCCAAGATTCCGCTGGGTATCGCCGGACGAGCCGCCGTCGGGTTCGGTAAGAAGCTGGCCGGTGGCGATAAGGGGGAGATCAACGCCCAGTTGAACCAGAAGGCCGCCGAGCAGTTGTTCACCGTGCTCGGTGAGCTCAAGGGTGGCGCGATGAAGTTCGGTCAGGCGCTGAGCGTCATGGAGGCCGCGGTACCCGAGGAATTCGGCGAACATTACCGCGAGGCACTCACCAAACTGCAGGCCGCCGCGCCGCCGATGCCCGCCGAGACCGTACACCGGGTCCTGGACCAGCAGCTCGGCACCCAGTGGCGGCAGCGATTCAAATCCTTCGACGACACCCCGGCCGCATCGGCGAGCATCGGCCAGGTGCACAAGGCGGTGTGGTCGGACGGCCGGACCGTCGCGGTGAAGGTGCAGTATCCAGGCGCCGACGAGGCGCTGCGCGCCGACCTCAAGACACTGTCGCGGATGACCGGTCTGATCGCCTCGGTGATCCCGGGCGCGGATGTGAAGCCGCTGCTGGCCGAGATCACCGATCGCACCGAGGAGGAACTCGACTACCGCAACGAGGCCGCCAATCAGCGCGCCTTCGCCAAGGCCTTCGACGGACATCCTGAGATCGTGGTGCCGAAGGTGGTGGCCAGCGCGCCGAAGGTGATCGTGACCGAATGGCTGAACGGCATCCCGGTCTCACAGATCATCAAGCAGGGGGCCGAAGATCCGGAGGGCACGCGTGCGCTGCGCAACCGGGTCGCCGGACTGATGGGCAAATTCCACTTCTCCTCGCCGGAGACCGCCGGTCTGCTGCACGCTGATCCGCATCCCGGCAACTTCATGATGCTGCCCGACGGCAAACTGGCCGTCATCGATTTCGGCGCCTGCGCGCCCATGCCGGACGGGTTCCCGGAGGTCCTCGGCCGGATGCTGGCCCTCGAACTGGACGAACGCTTCGATGAATTGGTCGAGCTCATGTACGACAGCGGGTGGGTGATTCCGGGGCGGACCGTTACCGATAAGGAAATCGCCGACTACCTGCGGCCGTTCACCGACCCGATCCAGACCGATTCGTTCCACTTCACCCGCAAGTGGATGCAGCGGGTGGCAGGTAAGGCCTCCGAGATCGGCAGTCCGGATATGAAAACCGCGCGGGCACTGCAGTTGCCCGCGCAGTACGTGATGATCTTCCGTGTGCTCGGCGGTTCGGTCGGCATCCTGGCCCAGCTCGATGCGGAACTGCCGTTCATGCAACTGGTGCGGGCCTGGATGCCGGGCTTCCGCGAGGAGCGCTCCGCTAGCTGAAAACTCGAAAGAGATTGGCCGAGAACGCAAACGAGCCGCCCACCGGATCTTACGGTGAGCGGCTTGTTTGCTTTCTCGTTCCTGGGCCCTGCCCGTAACCGGATAGGCCTCAGCGACCGGAGGGAGGGGAATCACAGATCTCATGCCGAGATCGCGACCTTGCGTGGACGTCCACGCGGGCGCTTGCGGGCGATCACGACACCCTGGTCGAAGATCTCACCGCCCCAGACACCCCACGGCTCGCCCCGATCCATGGCTGCGGTCAGGCAGCCCTTTCGGATCGGGCAGGACGCACACAGCGCCTTGGCCTGCTCCAACTGGACCGGGCTCTCGGCGAACCAGAGATCGGGGTCTCCGGCTCGACAAGGCAGGACCTTTGTGACCTCCCGGGGGCGGGTGGGCCGTGCCACGGTTCGGCATGTCACGTCAGTAGTGGCTTGTGGCCTCTCTGCGGTGAACACGTCGTTCTCCTTCAGCTCGTTTGCAGCGGTACGTTCGTTCGTTCCGCGAAACCGAGGCCGGTGGTGGCTGAAGGGCCGGTAAAAAATACTGGCCACGGTTTCGCTTCGGGCGATCCGTGGCCAGGAGGTCGGGGGTGTTCCCTACCTAGTTCGACATCTCTGTCGAATCCTGATCACGGTCGCTGGGTGTGCGGTGCGGCGGAGGCGTGCTGCCCGCAGATCTGCCGGTGCATATCCGGCCTCAGCTGCGAAGACGCCAGCTTCTGCCGTAATGGCAGAGGCCGGGTGCCAGCCCGCGCTGGGCTTGTCCTGAATGACGACGCGACTCGGGGAATGCATGCTCATGGCTTTGCCTTGATCCCCGAATACGCCGACACCGGACAGACCGATCCCCTGCAAAGCAGCGAGGATCCCCCGGGAGGCCGACATGACGGGCGCAGCATTCACCGCAACGCCAGTGGCGCTGAAGTTCGTATTGCCATTCATCGGTCTGCCTCCCTCCTGTACTCGTGTCGGTAACTCTGCGCGCCGAGATGACCTCCCGGTGCGTGAATCCCACCATATGTGTTGCCGCTCATTGCGACAACCTATTTTCTACCTGCGGTTTTGTGGGCTTGACCGCAGCCGTGATGCCACTATCGACAACACCTCGGCCCCGTACTGCTCGAGCTTCTTCGCCCCGATTCCGGGTATGGCGGCGAGTGCGTTGTCATCGGCGGGCAGTTGCTCGGCGATCGCGGTGAGTGTCGTGTCGGTGAAGATCACGAACTCGCGCACCCGCAGATCCTGCGCTTTCTCCTCGCGCCACGCCTGTAGCGCCGCGAGTAGCTCGGCGTCCAGTTCGGCCGGGCAACGGCGGCAGCGGCCGAGCATAGTGGCGTAGGTGCCGATCAACGGTTTGGCACATACCCGACAGGTCGGGCGCGCACCATTCGAGGCACTGTCGGCAACAGGTGCGGCGATTCGCGAGGCCGGCGAGTCGTCGGGCACCAGGCCGTTGAGGAATCGCGAGCGCCGGCGCGTGCGCCTACTGCCCCCGCCGCGCGAGAGCGCCCAGGACAATTGCAGATACTCGCGTGCCCTGGTCACGCCCACGTAGAGCAGTCGCCGTTCCTCTTCGAGCGCCGCCTGATCGGCAACCGAGCCGTCGTCGCCGAGCACATGCGCGATCGGCAGCGTGCCGTCGGCGACGCCGACCAGGAATACCGCATCCCACTCCAAGCCCTTCGCCGCATGCAACGATGCGAGGGTTACGCCCTGGACGGTGGGCGGGTGCCTGGCCTCGGCGCGTGCTGCCAACTCGCGCAGCAAGCCGATCAGGTCGAGTGCGTCCTCGTGGTCGACCAACTCTTCGGTCAGGCGCACCAGCGCCATCAACGATTCCCAACGCTCACGCGCCTGGGCTCCCGCGGGTTCGGTTGCGGTAAGTCCGACGGGCGCGAGTGCGGCGCGCACCAAGGTAACCAAGGCCTTACCACTGCGGGACTGGTCGGGTAGATCCTCGCGAGCGGCTACCTGGCGCAGTGCGGATATGGCTTGCCTGACCTCATTTCGGGCGAAAAACCCCTCGCCACCGCGGACCTGGTAGGGAATGCCGAGTTCGGTCAGCGCCTGTTCATAGGCCTCGGACTGCGCGTTGATCCGATAGAGCACCGCGATCTCGGCAGGGGGCGTGCCCGCGGCGACCAGTTTCTTGATAGACCGCGCGACCGCATGAGCCTCGGCCGGACCGTCGTCGAATTCGGCGAATACCGGTTCCGGGCCGTCGTCGCGCTGGCCGACCAGTTGCAGCCGGGTGCCCGCGATGCGACCGCGCGCGGCGCCGATCACCCGGTTGGCCAGTGAGACCACCTGCGGCGTCGAGCGATAGTCGCGTTCCAGCCGGACCACCGTCGCCTCGGGAAAGCGGCGGGAGAAGTCGAGCAGATAACTCGGGGTAGCACCGGTGAAGGAGTAGATCGTCTGATTCGCGTCGCCGACCACGGTCAAATCGTCGCGGTCGCCGAGCCAGGCGTCGAGCACCCGCTGCTGCAATGGCGTGACGTCCTGATACTCGTCGACCACGAAACTGCGGTAGCGCCCGCGGAATTCGTCGGCCACCGACGCGTAGTCCTCCAGCGCGGCGGCGGTGTGCAGCAGCAGATCGTCGAAGTCGAGCAGTAGTCCGTCCGGTGTTGCCTTCAACTTCTCGTAGCCGCTGTAGGCGGCCGCGACCCGCATCGGGTCATACGGCGGCTCGCGGCGGTGTTTGGCCACGGCCGCCGGATAGTCTTCCGGTGCGATGAGAGTGGCCTTCGCCCATTCGATTTCGGTGAGCAGATCGCGCACGGCTTCGGTGTGCGAGGACAATCCGGCCTGATGCGCGGCCTGTGCCACGACCGGAAATTTGCGATCGAGCAACTGCCACGGCACATCGCCGACGATCTGCGGCCAGAAGTATTTGAGCTGGCGTAGCGCGGCCGCGTGAAAGGTGCGCGCCTGCACCTGATTGGCCTCGCCGCCGAGACCGAGCGCACGCAGACGGTTGCGCATCTCCCCCGCCGCGCGCGCGGTGAATGTCACCGCGAGCACCTGGTCGGCCTTGACGTGTCCGGCGGAAACCAGATGCGCGATGCGGTGGGTGATGGTTCTGGTTTTGCCGGTACCGGCACCGGCGAGCACACAGACCGGGCCCCGGGGCGCGCGGACGGCCGCGGCTTGTTCGGGGTCCAGCGAGTCCAACTCCGGGCGGGTGGGCTCGCTCGTACTGGTTGCCGACACGACACACATCATGGCAGTGCCCGCCGACAAGTGGTCGCGCAAGGGATCCGGTCCGGATCGGACTCCGCCGTTTCGCGGGCTCGGTCGCGCGGCTAGCGATCGCGTAGGCGACGCAGTGCACTGGCGAACGCGCTCGTATCGCCGTCGAGCGGGGCGAAGAATTCGTGGTCACAGTTCTCGACCGCGATTATCGCCCGATTCGCCAGTGCCACACCGGCTTCGGTGGGTACGAGGGCCTTGGCCCTGCGGTCGTGCGGATGGTCACGTCGCTCGAGCAGCCCCTTCTGCTCGAGTGCGCGCAACACCTGGGAGGTCATCATCGGGTCGGTGGCGGCGTGGGCGGCCAGATCGCGTTGCATGACCGGTTCGTCGCGTCCCGCGGCGAGGTAGGTCAGCGCGGCCAGTAGGACGAACTGCACGTGGGTGAGGTCGTAGGAAGCGAGGGCCGCGCGCTGAGCGGCCTGCCACCGGTTGGTCACCTGCCAGAGCAAGAGGCCGGGACTTTCGTCCGCCTCGGCGAATCGGCTGCGCAGGCCTCGGTCCTCACTCATCTGCCTCCTTGACCACTGGTTCGTCGATCATCGCCTGTGCGATCACGGCGAAATCGTGCGCGGTCAGTTCGACCAGTCCACGGCGCAGCACCATTCCCCAATTCGGCGCACTCGTGAGATCCAGTTCACCGCGCAGTTCGTCGATGGGAGCCTCGCGAGCATCGGTCCGATAGTGCACCGCGCGCCGCCACGGCTGGAAGCAGCCACCATCCTGCGGATCCGCCTGCCAGACCGGCCGGTCGTCGATGGTGCCGATAGCGGTGAAGGATCGGATCTGCGCACCGCTGCGCATACCCTCGCGCGGCGAGTAATAGAGGAACCCATCGCCGGGACGCATGCGTTCGAGCGGCGTCCGCTTGCCATGGTTGACCTGGGCGATGCCGAGTTCGACACCGCGGCGCACATGTTCCCGGGAGACCACCCCCAGCCAGTACTTCATACGAGCACCGCCTCCGCCGCGGCGACGAGCGCACGCAGATCGGGCTCCACCGATTCGGCGATGTCCGCGCCCATCACCTTGGTCCAGAACCAGCTCAGCGGTCCCTCGATCGAGACGGTCACCGTCACCGTTGTTCGCGCGGGGCCGGTGGCGACCTGGTGGTCGAAGATCAGGCGGGCGCCGATGAGCTTGGAGACATCGACGAACTCGCTCTCGGAAAGCCGCTCGACGATGAACGGCACCTTGGGACCGCCCTTCGGCTTCAAAGCGCCGGTGGCACCCTGCGCGAACGGCCCGTCCAGACGGACCCATTCGGTGTCGTTGTTCCATTCCGGCCAGGTGGCCATATCCGCCCACTTGGCGAAGAAGGCGGCGGGCGCCGCGGTCGACGTGGCCTGTGCGGTGGCGATCGTTGTCATGAATTTAGTATGCGCGCTTACTAAACCCTGTGCAAGCCCGGTTTCTGAGTCCGGTGGAACAGGATCAGGCCGTCAAATGTTGAACCGTCCGTGACTGACGTGACTCCCGCTCTGACGATGTACTCGACCACCTGGTGCGGCTACTGCCGACGGCTGAAGAAGCAGTTGGACGAGTCCGGCATCAGCTATGTCGAGATCGATATCGAAGACGATCCCGCATCGGCCGAATTCGTCGGCAGTGTGAACGGCGGCAACCATGTGGTGCCGACGGTGAAGTTCGCGGATGGGTCAACGGCGACGAATCCGTCGCTGGCCGCGGTCAAACAGGCATTGGCCGCGCTGGCCTGATCAGGCTGCGATCGTTCCGTGCGGACCGAGTAGCCCGCACGGAGCTTTCGTATGTCTTCGATCAGAGCGCGGCCCAGGACTCCACGATCGTGCGTGCGATGGAAATCGAGCCCGGCAGCAGTAACCGTGCGCCCTGGTTCTGGGCGGACCAGTCACCGACGGCCAGCGCCTCGCGCACCTCGGCCCGAGTGAACCAGTAGGCCTCGGCGATCTCGCCATCCGAAAAAATCAGCGGCTGATCGGGATCGGCGATGGCGGCGAAGCCAAGCATGAGCGAGCGCGGGAACGGCCACGGCTGACTGCCCAGGTAGGTGATATCGCGCACGTCGAGTCCGACTTCCTCGCGCATCTCGCGCTCGACGCATCGCTCCAACGACTCCCCTGCCTCCACGAATCCGGCGAGCAGCGAGAACAGCGTCTTCGGCCAGGTGTGCTGGCGGGCCAGCAGAACCCGCTCGCCGCCGTCGTGGATCAGGCAGATGACGGCCGGATCGATCCGAGGGAACTCCTCATGGCCGTTCTCGGTGACCCGCGACCAACCGCCCTTGGTCGCAGTGGATGCCGTGCCGTCGGCGGCATTGAATCCGGCCTTGTCATGCCAGTTCAGCAGGGCCATGGCAGAGGTGAGCAAGTCGGCGGTGAGATCGTCGAGACCGCCCGCCATGGCACGCAGATCGGTCAGCGTGTCCTGCAGTTCGGCATCACGCACGGCCCACACGTGTTTGCCGCCGTGGATGCCGAGGAACACCGCGGCCGGATTCGGCTCGGCAGACAGTTCGATCGCCGGTTCCAGTACCAGCGCACCGTCGTCGAAGCGGAACTGCCCGCGCTTGTTGATACGGAGCAACTCGGCCTCGGCCCAGCCCTCCTTCAGCGTCTGTTCGTCGGCCCGGATCTCCTCGGCCCGGTCGAGCACTGAACGCGAAAGCAGTGGAACACCATTGAGCTGAAATCCAGAGGCCACGGTCCGAGACTATCGCGCCGGTATTACCGGCCTGCGTGCCGGATGTAGAGCAGCTTGTCGGTCGCTTCCAGCGCGTCCACCTCGGCCTCGCCGACCCGGATCAACTCACCGCCGCGCACCACGCCGAGCACGATATCGCCGAGATGGCGCGGGGAGCCGCCGACCTCCGACGGTTCCACATCGCGTTCGGCGACCGCGAAGCCCTGTTCGGGGGTCAGCAGATCCTCGATCATCTCCACCACGGTCGGGGTGGTGGTGGCGATGCCGAGCAACCGGCCCGCGGTCTCGGAGGAGACGACCACCGAATCCGCACCGGACTGGCGCAGCAAGTGGGTGTTCTCGGCCTCCCGGATGGCGACCACGATCTTGGCGCTCCTATTGAGTTCGCGCGCCGTGAGACTCACCAGGACGGCGGTGTCGTCCCGGTTGGCGGCGACCACGACCGAGGCGGCCCGCTGCACACCGGCCAACCGGAGCACATCGGATTGGGTGGCCGAACCGTGCACCGTCACCAGACCCGCATTCGCCGCGCCCTCCAGCGCGACCGCATCGGTATCGACCACGACGATATCGGCGGGCTGTACGCCGTCGCCGAGCATGGCGTCGATCGCGGTGCGGCCCTTCGTCCCGTATCCGACGACCACGGTGTGATTACGCACGCTGCGCCTCCAACGCTGGATCTTGAATGCCTGCCGGGAGCGCTCGGTGAGCACGCCGATAGTGGTACCGACGAGCACGATGAGGAAGAGCACGCGTAGCGGCGTGATGATGACGATATTGGCCAGCCTGGCCTCGGCGGTCACCGGCGCGATATCGCCGTAACCAGTGGTCGACAGCGATACCGTCGCGTAGTAGAAGGCGTCGAGGAACGACAGCTCGTCACCGGAATTGTCGTGGTACCCAGCGCGACCGAAATACACCACCAGCGCCGCGGCGAACAGCAAGCCGATAGCGAAGAGCACCCGGCGCACCAGCGAAGCCCATGGGCTGTTCTGGATTTCGGGAATACGCAGCACCCCGACCAGCGCGAAATCCGGACGACTCGACAGTCCGACACTGCGTGCGCGATCACCGAACACCGCAGGCACCCGCCCCTGTACTCGCCACGGCCTCGGCCGTCTCCGGCGTTGCTTGTCCCTCCGGCACGCACGGCAGCCTACCGGGTCCCGGCAGCCACGCCTGACCCCGACGCGAACGGTTGGTGAATCTCTCCGATCATTCCGGGGGCGTCGGCGCCGCATTCCGGATCAGCTCGGCCAGTTCGTCCGGGCCGGGAAGTTCGGCGGGCGCGATGGTGCGTCCGGTGCGCACGTAATGGAATGCGGCGCCGATCCGTTGGAGCATTTCCGCTTCGGTGCCGTGGTCGCGCGCCGCCATAAGCCTGGCCCAGGCCAGTCGGTAGACGGCCAGCTGCATGGCGACCGCCGGCTCGTCGGCGGTTGCGGGTTCGGCACCGGTTTTCCAGTCGACCACGATCCAGCCGCCGCCGGGTTCGGCGAAGACCGCGTCCATCCGGCCCCGGATGACCGTGCCAGCGATCGAGGTTTCGAAGGGGATCTCCACTTCGAGCGGGCTGCGATGGGCCCATGGCGAGTTGAGGAAGGACTCCTGCATGGTGACCAGCTCGGTGTCCAGGCCCGCGTCGGCGGCAGTGTTGTCGGCCGCGCCGGGAAGTTCATCGAAGCCGAGCAGCCGGTCGGCGGCGAACCAGCGCTGCACCCAGGCGTGGAATGCGGTGCCGCGGCGGGCCAGTGGATTCGGCGGGAAGGGCAGTGGGCGGCGCAGGCGAGCGGCGAGTTGGGTTGGGTCGGCGCGCATTTCGACGAGGGCGGTTGCGGCGATCTGGCCGGGGAGTTCGACTTCCTGGGCGATGGCTTGGTCGGCTTCGAATTCGGCGAGGAGGGCGTCGACGTCGGCGGACCAGCCGTCGGGATCGGCGGGATCGGGCGCGTGGTCGGCGGAATGGTCGTGCGGCGGTGCGGGTTCGGAGGTCGGCGAGCCGAACTCGTCCGGGGGGGGCTCGAAGTTGTCGAACGGCGGCGCGAAGCCGTCTGACGGCGGCTCGAAGTCGTCGAAGGGCGGTGCAAAGCCGTCTGACGGCGGCTCGAAGTCGTCGAAGGGCGGTGCAAAGCCGTCTGACGGCGGCTCGAAGTCGTCGAAGGGCGGTGCAAAGCTGTCTGACGGCGGCTCGAAGTCGTCGAGCGTCCGCGCGAAGCCGTCTGACGGCGGCTCGAAGTCGTCGAGCGTCCGCGCGAAGCCGTCTGACGGCGGCTCGAAGTCGTCGAGGGGTGGCTCGAAGTCGGGTGTGGGCGACGGGAATTCGGGCTGGCCATACGGATTCGGCGCACCGGGGGCGCTCGCGGGTGGTTCGTAGTCGTCGAACGGTGCGGGTGCGTCGGGGTAGTCGGGCGGGGGAACGTCGGCATACGGATCGGCCGACAGCGCGACCGCGGCAGGATGGTCGACCGTTGTTCTCGGGTCGGCCAAGTTGTCGGTGGCAGGGTCTACAGTCGGTGTCATGTCGAGATCATGGGGCGCGCGGTCCACGAAATCGGCTGCGGCATTTGCCTTGTCGCGGGTTGCCGGCGGGCCCGCACGATTCGTCGCCGCGGGCTGTGCCGCGAGTTCGGCGAGGGCGGCGCGGACAAGGGCCGCACCCTGTTCGACGGGGTCGCGGCGGTTGCCGAGAGGGTCGCGGGGCCATTCGGCGGTTGCGGGGTTATCGGTGAAGGGGTTGACGGCGTCGACGTCGGGGGCATCGTCCCAGCGGTCGATGGTGACCGCGCCATGGGCCGGGCTGTCGGGGGTTTCGCTGGCGAGTTTGAGTTCCAGGAGGAAATCCGACGGCCCCTTCGAGGTCGTGCCGGTTTCGGCCCAGTGGTGGGCGGAGACGAACAGGACGCGTTCGGTTCTGGTGAGAGCGACGTAGAACAGGCGGCGGTCTTCGTCGATGCGGCGGCGGTCCAGGGATTCCTTGTGGGACTTGATCGCTCGTTCCAGATCGGCGCGGTCGTAGAGGTCGGCGAGATCGAGTACGGGGACGCCCTCGGCGGCATCGTCCTGTCTGCGGTCACCGCGCAGGGAGGTTGGGAGTTCGGCGAGCGCGCCGAGCCAGGTGCCCGAGGCCGCACCGGAAGGGAAGACGCCGCGGGTCACATGCGGTACTGCGACGATCTCCCATTCCAGCCCCTTGGCCGCGTGCACGGTCAGCACCTGGACGCGATCCCGTGCGACCTCGACTTCGCCCGGTTCGAGGCCGTTTTCGACGGATTCGGCGGCGGCGAGGAAGGCGAGCAGGCCGCCGAGCGAGGCGCCTGAATCGCTGGCGTAACCGGCGACTACCTCGGCGAAGGCGTCCAGATGTTCGCGTCCGGCACCGGCGCCGAGCATGGCGCGGCGGGCCTGGGTTTCCACGCCGACGCCGATGGTGCGCTCCACATCCGAGACCAGTTCGGCGAGCGGCTGACCGCTGCGCTCGCGCAATGCGGCGAGTTCTCGGCCCAATGCGACGATGCGTTTGAATCCGGACAACGAATACTGTTCCGGCGGACCGGGATCGGCGATCGCATCGGCCAGGCCCGCCTGTTCGGCCGGTTCGGGAGCCACCTCGCGCAGCGCCTCGGCCAGTGCGGTCGAATCGGTGATCTCGTTGACTTCATTGCCGTGCAGACGGCCGATCGACAGATCTCTGGCGCGGCGAGCGAGTGCGGCGAGATCGGCGACGCCGACGCGCCAGCGGGCACCGGTGAGTATGCGCATGGCGGCGCTGCCCGCACCGGGTTCGGCGATCAGCCGCAGCGTCGCGACGATATCGGCGACCTCAGGGGTGGCGAGCAGACCGCCGAGGCCGACGATTTCCACCGGAAGGCCTTGTTCGCGTAGCGCTTCGGCAAGGGGGGCGGCATCGGCATTGCGACGCACCAGTACGGCCGAGGTCGGCGACGGCTCCCCTGCTTCGCGTTTGGCCGACCATTCCGCCGCGATCCGGACGGCCACCCAATTCCGTTCGTCGGCAACGGTTTCGGTGAGTGCCAGTGCGACAATGCCCGGTTCGGCATCGGGTTTCGCGCGCAGTGCGTCAACGGTTACGCCGCCGCTATCGATGGCATTGCGACGCAATGGCTCGGCGACCAGATTCGCCAAAGCCAATGCCTCCGGCGGGTTCCGCCAGCTGGTCAGTAGCGGCAGGATCGGCGCGGGAATGCCTGGAGCGCTCGGGAAATCGGTGGCGAACCTGGGCAAGTTGGCTGCCGACGCACCGCGCCAGCCGTAAATGGACTGCATCGGATCGCCGACCGCGGTTACCGCCAGTCGCTGTTCGCCACGACTGGTTGCCCTTTGCTCGGCATCCGACCGACGCCCGCGCGTCGCATCGCCGTCACTGCGGCGATCCTCGGAGTCGGCCCGATGGGAGCCGGAGCCGCTTGCGCCACCGTCGGGCACACTCCGATAAGGGCCGGGGTCGCTTCCGCCAGGATTGAACGCACCGCGTTCGGAGCCGAACTCGCCCCCACCGGCATCGAACTCACCGTCGTCGGAGCGAGGTTCCCGGCGAACGTCGGGGTCGATCGGCGTATGGGACGACGGGGGCCGGTCGACCCCGGTGTCAGCGGTGGACTTCGATGGGCCGGTGGCCTTGGGTGAGCGCCTGGCCTGCGGTTGCGCAGAAAATCCGCCGAAAAGCGAGGCGAGCAGGATGCGTTGGGCGTGGCCGGTGTCCTGGTATTCGTCGAGTAGGACCAGGCGGAAGCGGGCGCGTTCGGCGTCGGCGACTTCGGGATGTTCGGCTGCGAGACGGGCGGCCAGCGACATCTGCGCACCGAAATCCAGTGCGCCGCGGCGGCGTAAGGCCTCGGCGAGCTGTTTGACCAGGGGCAGCAGGGCGACACGTTCGCGCTGCACCTGGACGATGTTCTGCAGGGCCTGGCTCGGTCCGCCGCGTTGGCGTGGCCCCGCGGGCAGGGTGTGGACCAGTTTTTCGAGTTCGGTGTGGGCCTCGGCGAGTTGTTCGGGTTCCACCAGATGTTCGGCGAGTTGGCCGGACAGCGCGAGAACGGCCTCGGTCACCGAGACCGGGGTGCGGTCGGTGTCGAGGTCGCCGTCCCAGTTGCGGACCACCTGGTGGGCGAGCTGCCACAGCTGGGTTTCGGTCAGCAGCGTCGCGGCGGGTTCCACCGGCAGCAGCAGGCCGTGCTGGGTGAGCAGGCGGCCCGCGTACGAGTGGTAGGTGCTGATCTCGGGTTCCGCGCCGGAAAGTTGGGCGCGCAGCTCACCACCGGTGTCGATGTCGCGCAGCAGCGGTGAACCGGCCAGCCGGGCCAGCCGGGTGCGGATGCGGGAGGTCAACTGCTGGGCGGCTTTTCGGGTGAAGGTCAGGCCGAGTACCTCGTCGGGCAGCACCAAGCGGTTGGCGACCATCCACACCACGCGGGCGGCCATGGTCTCGGTTTTGCCCGCACCCGCACCGGCGACGACCAGGGTCGGTCCCGGTGGGGCCGCGATCACCGCGGCCTGCTCCCCGGTAGGTGGTGGCAGGCCGAGCGCCTCCGCGAGCCGGTTCGGCGATACGCTCACTCGTCGGTCACCTGCCTTCCGGTGTCCTGGACGGGGCAGCTACCCGCGACCGAACAGTGCCTGCAGCCATCGTTGCGCATGGCGAGGTAGCTCGGGCCCTGGGTTGCGGCAGCGGCATCATGAATCGTGCCACGCCATTTGTCGAGCGCCTCGGCATCCAGCGGAGGTTGCATGCGCTGCGTGGCGCCCTCCCTGCTGCTGGGCTTGGCGACGTAGACCAGCCGCGCACCGCCGGGTTCGCTTGTGGTGCCGAGCGGTTCGCCAGAGCCGGTCTCGCTGATGTACGGGCCCGATTCGCCTGCGGCAGATTCATCCTGCGCGCGGCCGGATTCGGAGGTGGACTCGCCAATGGTGATGTCGAGTGCGCCCGCGGCGGCGGCCACCTGATAGGTGGCGAGCTGGGCGTGGTCGGCGGCGGCCTGTTTGGTGACCGGCGACTTCCCGGTCTTCACATCGACGATGACGAACCGGCCGAAGGCATCGCGCTCCAGTCGGTCGACTCGGCCGCGGATCCGCACGGCAGGTTCGTCTTCCGTGCGCGGTGGCAGTACGCAGTCGACCGGGACCTCCACACCGGCCTGGGTCAATTCACCCCGGGTATTGCGCACCCAGGCCATGAAGGTCTCCAGCATGGCCTCGGTACGGCGCAGTTCCTGGCGGGAATGCCAGCCGGTGCCGGGATCGATGGCCTGCCACGCCTTGTCCAGTGCGGCGCGGACCTGCGATTCGGGCACCTTGCCCGCCAGCGCCTGGACGAGGGTGTGGACCAGATTGCCCTTGACGGCGTGCGGGTTATCGCCGTCGGTGCCGCCGTGACGTTCCAGCGCCCAGCGCAGCGGGCAGGTGCGCAGCAGTTCGACGGTGGACGGGGACAGGGCGACGGCGGTGTCGTCGTCATCCCAGAGCGAACGCGACGAACTGAGATCGGCTGTGCCATACCATTCGTCGGGATGCGTACCCGGCACACCGGCGTGAGCCAGCCGGGCCAGTTGGTGGGCGGCGCGACGTCTGCGTTCCAGTTCGGCCTCGGAATCGCAGACCACACCGCGCAATTCGGCCACCAGCGCATGCATGACCAGGGCGCGGCCCGGATCGGCGACCGGAAGCGCGCCGGGTTCGCTGTCATCGTCGTGGCCGAGAAGTTCAGCGAGGAATCGGGACGGCACAAGATCGCGTTCGCCTGACACCGACTCCACGGCGGTGACCAGTAGCGAGCGCCGAGCCCGGCTGCACGCGACCAGCAGCAGTCTGCGCTCCTCGGCCATGATCGGGGCCGCCCGGCTCACCACCGCACCCGCGTCGACAATGCCCGCAGTGAGGTCGACCAGATCCTCGGTCTGCAGCAGGGTGCCGCGCGGGCGCGGATTCGGCCAAATACCTTCCTGCACAGCGGCAACCGCGACCACATCCCACTCCCGGCCCGCGGATGCGTGCGCGCTGAGCAGTGCGACCGCCTCCCGTGGCGCAGTCAGCGATCGAGTGTCATGCGGAATCTCCTGCTGCACAAGGAATTCGACAAAACCCTCAACGCTCGCGCGCGGCAGTCGATCCACATAAGCGGCTGCGGCATCGAATAATCCGACGGCGGCATCCAGATCGCGATCGGCCTGCATACCCGCCGCCCCACCGCGTTCGGACTGCGCCACCCACCGGCGCTCCAACCGCGACCCGGTCCACAGCGCCCACAGCACATCCTCGAGACCGGCACCACGCCGCCGAGTCTTGACTGCCCGATCGAGCGCGTCGAACACCCGCTTCAGCGGTGCCGCCTCGACATCGGTGAGCCGCTCCACGATTCGGCGATCTGCGCGGCCGACCAGCAGGTCACGCAACACCTCCGCCGAGGATTTATCGACATACCCGCGCCATTCCGAATCGCTGTCGTCCGGTTCAGGTGCCGAAGAGTCCCCTTCCTGGTCGCCGCTGCTCCGTGCGGAAGCGACTGTGTCTCCCCGATCGGTTCGCAGTGAGTTCCGTTCGGCCTCGCCCGCACCCAGCTCAGCGCCATCCGTACTTCGCCCCGCATCGTCGACGTCCCACTCGGCGCCATCCATGCTCCGCCGGGTCTGGTCGATGTCCCGCTCCGAGGCATGTGCGCCCAGTTCAGCCTGGTTCGTGCTCGGTTCAGCGTCATCAGCGCCTCGCTCGGCGGCGGCATCCACGCCACGCCCAGCGCCCTCTGCGGCCAACTCGGACTCGCCCCGGCCCCGTTCGGAGACATCTGCACGTCGATGTACCGCTCCCCCGTGTCCAGGGTCATCACTATCCGGAGCGGAATCGTCGATGTCCGATCCGGACTGGTCACTCTGCCATTCCAAATCTCGGCTACTGAATTCCGGCTCGATGCCGTACCAATCGGCATCGTCGGTAATCCGCTCGACTCGGCTGATATTCCGTTCGGACGTCGTCACGTTCCGTTCAGAGCTGTCCGCTCTTGACTCGAAGCCTTCCTGCTCCAGCGGAAACGCTTCCTCCTCCGGTGGGAAACCCTCTGCGGTCCAATCGGGTTCATCGCCCGTCACGGAACTCGCACGCGCCTGTGCGGCCTTGGCTTCGCTGCGTGCGGACTCCAGCACACTGCGCCGAATACCACGACGCAACCGACGCAGAGTTATTTGATCGGCACCGCCGAGCGGCCCTGCCAGCAGATCCAATGCGTCTTCGGCCGAGAACATCGCCTCGGCCGCACGCCGACGCCCACGACGCTGCGCATCCTCCGCGAGTACCGCGCGCAATGCGAGCAGCATCCAGGCCGCGCCGCGACGCCGGGCCAATGGCGCGTCCAGTGCGGGCTGTTGTACGGGCACTCCGGCCGCCAATAGGGCGCGGCGCAGCGGAGCCAGTGACAATGGCACCGAGCGGACGATCACCGCCATGCGCGACCACGGCACACCATCGGTGAGATGGGCGCGGCGCAAATGGTCGGCGATCAGGGCTGCTTCCTTCGCGGGAGTGGCCAGCACCCGCACGCGCACCTCGGTGTCGTCGTCCTTCGGCGCCACCGTGTGATCGGGTGCCGAAAAGCGTTGTGGCGCACTTCCGGGCAACTTGGCCGCGATCCGCGCGACGGCCAGTTCCACCGCGCCGCCGGATCGGTGGTTGTCCCGCAGGATGATTCGCTGTCCATCGGGTGCGGCCAGGTCCGCGACGAAGCGCGAATCCGCGCCGCGGAAGGCGAATACCCCCTGGTCCGGATCGCCCGCCACGACCGCCGTATGCGCGGCCGTGCCCATCACCCGCACCAGCAGTGCGGCCTGCGGATCCAGATGTTGGGCATCGTCGACCAGCAGGTATCGGATCCGATTGCGTTCCGCGGCAAGAAGTTCGGCATCACCGGCCAGCGCATCCAGTGCGGCTCCGACGAGCTCGGCCGCATCCAGCGCGGGCGCGGTCGCCTCGGGTGCTTCCACCCCGACCGACCAGCGCAGCAGCATCGACTGCTCGTACCGGACCGCGAATTTGCCCGCCGCCACCCATTCCGGCCGACCGTGCTCGCGGCCGAGCCGCACCAGATCCTCGGGTCCGAGTCCGCGTTCGGTGGCCCGCAGCATGAGATCGCGCAACTGTTCGGCGAATCCGCCGAGGCCCAGTGCTGGTTGCAGTCGTTGCGGCCACAGTCCGCTCGCCCCGGCCGCGATATCGATCAGGTCGCCGCGCAGCATTTCGCGCAGTTCGGCATCCTGCTCGGCACCGGTCAGCAAACGCGGCGGCGGATTGCCGTGTGCGCTCGCATGTCTGCGTAGCACCGAGAAAGCGTAGGAATGCAATGTGCGCACCAGGGGTTCCCTGGTTGCGCCGGGCACCCCGCCCTCGGCGGAGTTCGGATCGGTCAACCGCGCGGTAATGGCGTCGCGCACCGTGCTCGCCGCCTGCTTCGAATGGGTCAGTACCAGCACCGATTCCGGATCCGCGCCCGCCGCGATGCGCTCGGCGGCCAGATCGATCAGCAGTGCGGTCTTGCCGGTTCCCGGTCCACCGAGCACCTGCCACGGCCGCCAGTCCGGTCGAATCGGGCCGACCGCCGCCACGGCGTCGAACAGCGCGCGAACATCGGCACCCCAGGTCCGAGCCGGGGGTGCCGCCACATTCCGGCGAACAAGTCGCACCGCGCTATCCGATCGCACCACGCGGGCTATTGCAACAGACACCTCCGACACGCCACGCGGGCGATTCACCGATCGGTGAGGTCGGACACAACGCCTGGATCTGCGACGGATTTCCAGATGCGCCAATATGAGACCTGTGTCGCCTCTCAATGTGTACCGGTTCGGACCTGACGACGGGCCGAAGGTCTTGGCCCTGCACGGTGTCACCGGCCACGGCAAACGCTGGGAGGAGCTTGCCACCCGACATCTGCCCGAGGTCCGCCTCATCGCCCCCGACCTGCGCGGACATGGGCGCTCGACCGCATTGCCACCGTGGAACTTCGAGACCATCGTCGAGGATCTGGTCGAACTGCTCACCGCGGAGACCGACGAACCGGTGGTCGTCGTCGCGCACTCCTTCGGCGGCGCCTGCGCGCTGCACCTCGCCCACCACCATCCGCACCTGGTGCGCAAGCTGATCCTGCTCGATTCGGCGATCGCGCTGGCGGCGGAGCGCCTGATGGATATCGCATTGTCCAGCCTGGCCTCACCGGACTACGACACGGTCGAGCACGCCCGCCAGGACAAGATCGCGACCGGCTGGGGCGAGGTGCAGCCGCGCCTGCTCGAGGCCGAACTCACCGAACATCTGATGCCAACCGCCGACGGCCGGGTCGGTTGGCGGATCAGTCTGCCCGCCATCAACTCCTACTGGGGTCAGCTGGCCAGGCATTATGTGCTACCGCCGGTCGATCTGCCGACGATCCTGGTGCAGGCCATGAAGGTGGTGCCGCCCTTCGTCACTCCGGAGTTCCGCGGCGCACTCACGGCGCACATGGGCGCGAATCTGACCGTGCTCGAATGGGACTGCGATCACATGGTCGCCCAGGCCCGCCCGGCCGAGACCGCGGCGCTGATCCGATCGGTCCTGTAATGCCCACCACCGATGCCGAGGTCGAACGGGTGCGCGCGCTGGTCGCGGCCGTGCCGCCGGGCCGAGTGGTCACCTACGGCGATATCGCCGCGGCGGCCGGATTGTCCACCCCGCGCACGGTCGGCTGGATCATGCGCACCGACTCCGCCGATCTGCCGTGGCATCGGGTGATAGGCGCGGGCGGTAAGCCCGCCGCGCATCTGGCCGATCGGCAGTTGCACCTGCTGGCCGCCGAGGGTGTGCCGATCCGCGAGGGCCGAGTGGACCTGCGCGCCGCGCGTTTTCCGCTCCCGTAAACGCCCCCGCCACCCTCGATCGGCGGTTAACGTTGAATCATGTCCACCCGCCTGGCGTGTGTCGTCTTCGACGCAGACCGGCCCCGGTTCGTCGCGAATTTCTGGGCCGAGTTGCTGGGTTGGTCGGTGACGGTCGACCGCCCCGACGAGGTCGATGTGGCGGCCCCGGATCCGGAGGGCCTCGATCTGGCCCTGACCTTCTTGCCCACCGCGCGCGCCAAGGACAGCAAGAACCGGATGCATCTGGATCTGGCCAGTCGCTCGCTCGATCATCAGCGGGTGCAAGTCGACCGCGCACTGGCGCTCGGCGCTCGTCACGTCGATATCGGCCAGGGCGCGGTGCCGTGGGTGGTGCTCGCCGATCCGGAGGGCAACGAGTTCTGCGTGCTGGAGCCGCGCGAGGAGTATGTGGATACCGGCGCGGTCGCCGCCATCGTGATCGATACCCACGATCCGGCGCGGCTGGCCGAGTTCTGGTCCACTGCCTCCGGCTGGCCGCTCGCCTCCGGCGGCGCGCCGGTGGTCGGCCTGCGCTCGGCGACGGGGCTCGGTTCGTGGCTGGAGTTCGTCCATACGCCGAATGTGAAGAGCGGCCGCAATCGAGTGCGCCTGGACCTGGCGTCCTTCCCCACCGACGATCCGGCCGCCGAGGTGGCCCGACTACGTGCGGCCGGCGCGACCCCGGTCGATGCGGACGGCGCGCCCGGGGTGGTGCTCGCCGATCCGGAGACGAACGAGTTCTGCCTGCGCCGACCGGCCCCGGACTATTCGACGATTTAGACCTGCGACCGCTGGAACCAGACCGCCCTCCCCGGATCTATACACCCGACGAATTAGCATGTCGGCCATGCCCTCTCTCGCGCCAGGCGCTGACCGGTGACCACCGCCGACGCGATCGTGCTCGCGGGCGGACGCGCCAGCCGCATGGGGGGCGTTGATAAGCCCGCCATCGTGATCGGCGGTCGATCCATGCTCGATGCGGCCCTGGCCGCGGTTGCGCGGTGTGCGCGGACCGTGGTGGTCGGACCGCGTCGGCCCGAATTGGACGCGCGGATCGTGCAGGTGCGGGAGGTGCCGCCGGGTTCGGGTCCGGTCGCCGCGGTGGGGGCCGGGTTCCGCGCGCTCGGCCCGACCGCCGCCCCGCTGGTGGTGGTGCTCGCGGCGGATCTGCCGTTCCTGTCGCAGGTGACGGTGACGGAGTTGATCCGGCACGGCTCCGAATCCGGTGCGGATGCGGTCTTCGCGGCCGACGAATCCGGTCGGCCGCAGTATCTGATCGGCGTGTGGCGACGGACGGCGCTGGCGGCTGCATTGCAGCGGCTGGATTCGCTGATCAATCAACCGATGAAGGCGCTGATCCCGGCCGATACGGTCACCGTCACCATGGCCGGTATCGCCGATTGCGATACCGAGGAGCAGGTGCGAACGGCCCGGATGGCTTGGGACGCCGGTGCCGTCGGTGAGTATCGTCCCGCATCTGCGGCTGCGGTTTCCGCAACGCCGCTGCCGCTGGACGAGGCACGGGATATCCTGCGCACCAATATCTCTCGGCTCACCGAGTACCGAGCCGAATTGGGTTCGGTGCGCGGCGCCGCGCTCGCCGCGCCGCTGACGGCGGTCGGATCGCTGCCACGCTTCGACGTCTCCGCGATGGACGGATACGCGGTAGCCGGTGACGGACCGTGGCGTCTGCGGCGTGATGTCGGCTTCGCGGGCGGTCGGCGGCCGGTCGGGCTGCTGCCCGGTGAGGCGGTGCGGATCGCCACCGGGGCACATGTGCCCGACGGCACCACGCGGGTGCTCCGTGACGAATTCGCGCGGATCGAGGATGACAAAATGCTGTACCAGCATGAGGATTCCCCGGCGCGCGACGATATCCGCCGCCGCGGCGAGGACCGGGCCCCTGGCGACCTCGTCGCTCCCGAGGGCACACCGGTCACGGCCGGGCTGATTTCCGCCGCCGCCAGTGTGGAGGTGACCGAGGCGGTGGTGCGCGGCCCGGTGCGGGCCCGCATCATCATGACCGGTGACGAGATCCGCAGCACCGGCCCGCTGCAGACCGGTCAGACCCGCGACTCGATCGGGCCGATTCTGCCGGATGTGCTGTCCGGGTACGGAATTCGTGCGGTCGATCAGGTGCACCTGCGCGATACTCCGCGCGGCTTCGACGAAGTGCTCGGTGCGGCGGACGATTGCGATCTGCTGGTAATCGTCGGTGCGACCGGCGGTGGCGCGGCAGACCAGCTGCGCGCGGCGATCGCCCGCGCCGAGGCTCGAATCCTGGTGCACCGCTTGAAATTACGTCCGGGCGGTTCCACTATTGTCGCCGAATTGTCCAGCGGTACCACTGTTCTCGGCCTGCCAGGAAATCCCTTCGCGGCGGTTGCCGTACTTATGGCGCTGTCGCCCGCACTCGTCGAGGGCCGAACCGGCAGCCATCGGCTGCGACCACTGATCGGGCCACTGCGCAATGCGAGCGCGATCTCCGGACCCGTCCCCCGCATCGTCCCGGCGCGTCTGGCCCCCTACGGCGGTTGGCTGGGCGATCCGCAGATCCGCACCACCCATCTGGGCGGCCTCGTCGACCGTGACGGCCTGGTCGTCGTGCCCGCCGAGGCCACCGACGACGACCTCGTCGAATTCCTCCCGCTCCGGGTGTAAAGAATCGATTTCTTCTTCCACTGAAGATGTCCGCTCGCTATTGTGTGATGGTTAGGCGAATACAACATCACTTCGGAAAGGACCGAGTGGAGATGGCTGAAAAGTCGAAGAAAACGCCTAAGAAAATGCCCAAGCAGATGGAACGGCAGCAGCAACAGCAGCGCCAGGACCAGGGCATGAACCGATCCGGCCCGATCAGCGATCGCGACAGCGATCAGCGAGGCCAGGGTTCAGAGCGGCGAGGCGCTGACCAGCGCCGAACCGGACAGCACTGATCTGAAACGGGCCGCCGGTTCCTCCATGTGGGCCGGCGGCCCGGCTGTGCGTGGCCCGCTTCGTTCCACTTCGGCTTCCCGTCCGGGATCGACTGCGAACGATTCAGGCCGGTCCAGGACCGAGTTCCGTATCGTCCGGCACATTATTTGCGTCATACATTTCGGCCGACCAACCAATAAAATTCGAAGTGCCCATCGAACGCCCATACGCGGCTCGAATTGCACTCAAGGACGCCCACCCCGGAAAGTGACCTTTTGCCACATGAATTGTGCGCACTCATCGCATGACTACGTTCGGCGAACTCGGGTGGAGGGGTCAGGCGCAGTAGCGCCGGGTGACGGCGGAATCGGGGCTGCGGACTGCCTTCAGGAGGTGGCGTGTGTAGTCGGCGCGGGGAGCGGCGAATACGTCTGCGACGGGGCCGGTTTCGACGACAGCGCCCTCGCGTAGGACCCCGACGCGGTCGGCGACCTGGTGGACCACCGCGTGGTCGCGGCTGATGAACAGGCAGGCGACGCCGTGATCGGTGCGTAGGTCGGCGAACACGCTGGCGAAATTAACAGCCGCCCCACCATGCGGTCAGCGTTTAGGCGCACGGTGCGCCAAAGGCTGGTGACCTCGGCGGGTGGCGGCTTTGACTGCCATGATGCCTGTCGGATCCCATGCTCGCGGTTATGAAGGTTTCACCGGCGCCATCGGGCGCACCACCGCTGACTCCACACCCGAATGGACCTATCCGCCCACCGCCCCCGAGGGTGCGCCCAACATCATCGTGGTGCTCATCGATGACATGGGATACAGCGATATCGGCCCGTTCGGCTCCGAGATCGAGACCCCGACTCTGGATCGGCTGGCCGCCAATGGTCTTCGGCTCACCAATTACCACACCACCCCGCTGTGCTCGCCCTCGCGCGCCTCGCTGCTGACCGGAATCAATGCGCACCGTGCCGGTTTCGGCTTCGTCGCGAATGCCGATCCCGGATATCCCGGTCTGCGTCTGGAACTCGCCGACGATGTGCTGACCCTGCCGGAAATACTGCGCGCCAACGGCTATGCCACCTATGCGGTCGGCAAATGGCATCTGGTCCGCGATGCCACGATGAACCCTGCGGCACATCGGGATTCGTGGCCGACCCAGCGCGGCTTCGACCGCTACTACGGTTCGCTGGAAGGACTGAACTCCTTCTACTATCCGAATCAGCTGGTTTCGGACTCCTCGGTGGTCGATATCGAGGAATATCCCGAGGGGTACTACCTCACCGACGATCTGACCGATAAGGCGATCAGCTATATCAAGGATCTGCGCGCACACGATGCAGCCAAACCGTTCTTCCTGTATTTTGCCCATGTCGCCATGCACGGACCGTTGCAGGCCAAGCCGGAGGATCTGGCCAAGTACCGCGGCCGCTACCGCGAGGGCTGGGACAAACTGCGACAGACCCGCTTCGCCGATCAGCTTGCCGCAGGCCTTTTCCCGGAAGGGACAAAGCAGAAGCCGCGCAATACCGAACCGGGATACGAAGCCGCGGAATGGGATTCGCTCACACCCGAGGAGCAACGGCGCTTTGCCAGGTATATGGAGGTTTACGCGGGCATGGTCGACAGCATCGACCAGAGCCTGGGCCGCATCCTCGACACCCTCGAGCAATTGGGCGAACTCGACAACACCATCGTTGTGTTCACCTCGGATAACGGCGGCACCGCGGAGGGCGGACCGGAGGGCACCCGCACCTATTTCGCCGAATTCGCCCATATCACCGATCCGGACTGGGTCGGTGACGTACCGCATGACGAGGAGTTGATCGGCACCGCGAAACTGGGTGTGCACTATCCGCGCGGCTGGGGCCAGGCCTCCAATACGCCATTCCGCTTCTACAAGGGCCAGACCTTCGCGGGCGGGGTACGGGTACCATTCCTGCTGTCCTGGCCGAGAGGACTGCCGCGCACCGCGGCCGATGACGGCATCCGGCACGAGTACACCTACGTCACCGATCTCGCGCCCACCCTGCTGGAGCTGGCTGGGCTGCGGCGACCGAGTGTGCGTAACGGCTTGCCCGCCAAGGATTTCGATGGCATTTCCGCGGTCGAGACGCTGCGCGATCCGCGGGCGATTTCCAAGCACACCGAGCAGTACTCGGAAATGGTCGGCAATCGGGGTTTCTACCGCGACGGCTGGAAACTGCTCTCGCTCTATGAGCCCGGCACCGATATCGATGCGCCGCAGTGGCAGCTGTTCGACGTTCGCACGGATCCGACCGAACTGCACGATCTTTCGGAGCAGTTCCCGGATAAAGTCGCCGAACTCGCCGCCGCTTGGGACGAATCCGCCTGGGCGAATACGGTTTTTCCGCTTGTCACCCGTCAGGATCTCGCACAGCGCCGACCGGAAGAGCGGCGTTTCTCCGCGCCGGTACGACTGCTGCCGGGCACACCGACTCTGGAGCGCTATCGCTCGCAGCGACTGATCGCCTACCGCGACTTCACGATCGAAGCCGAAATCGGCGGGTACCACCCCGGTGACGAGGGTGTGCTCGTCGCGCACGGTGATCCGCTCGGCGGCTATGTGCTCTACCTCGAGGACGGCCGAGTCGTATTCGGGCTCAACAGCTATGGCGTCTACAACGCCGTGACGAGCGAGCCGCTCGCGGCGGGTGTCCAGCGGATCACAGTGCGCGCCATCGTTCGTCCCCGGTTGCGCTCGGATTTCGTCATCGAGATCGATGGCGTACCCGGTCCGGAATTGCGCGATCAGGTGCAACTCGTCGGCATGTCACCGTGGACCGGTATCTCCGTCGGCGTCGATGCCCGCGGCCCGGTCTCCTGGGAGCTGCGCGAACGCCGCGGCGCCTTCCGCTTCACCGGCGACCTGCGCGCGATCACCTACACCCCCGGCCCGATCCAGGTGCGCCAGCAGACCATCGACGCGGTCGAGCGCGAGGCGGAGTTCATCGCGGAATGAGCCAGCTGCTCCGACGACTCGGATTTCCGGCGGCACCGCCCGTCCGATACCGTTGACCAGGGACAACACCCCACTCCGCACGACCGAAGGACGCACCTGATGGACGACAGTTCCCTGATCTGGGACGACGGTGCGCTGGTCACCATCGACCAGCGCGAACTGCCGCACGAGGTGCGCGAGCTGCGGCTCAGCACGGTCGACCAGGTCATCGACGCGATCAAGACACTAGCCATCCGCGGTGCCCCCGCGATCGGCATCGCCGGTGCGTTCGGCGTGGTCATCGCCACCGCCGCGCATACCACCGATGGTGTCGTAGATGTCGCGCGCGCCGAGGCGGACGCCGCGCGGATCGCGGACGCCCGGCCCACCGCGGTCAATCTGGGCTGGGGTGTGCGGCGGGTGCTGACCAAGGTGCCGTTCGGTGCGGATGCGGTACTCGCTGAAACCCTGGCCATGCTGGCCGAAGATGGCAGGGTCAACCGGGCCGCCGCCACCCATGCCGCCGATCTCGTGCAGCGGCTGTGCCCGGACCGGCCGCTGCGGGTGCTCACGCACTGCAACACGGGGCGGCTGGCGACCAGCGCCTTCGGCACCGCAATCGGGGCGATGCGGGTGCTGTCCGAGCGCGGTGCGATCGAGAACGTCCTGGTCGACGAGACCCGACCGCTATTGCAGGGTGCCCGGCTGACGGCCTGGGAGCTGGCCGAGGCTGGTATACCGCATCGGCTCACCATCGATTCGGCCGCTGCCTGGGCGATGGCGACCGGTCAGGTCGACTGTGTGCTGGTCGGCGCGGACCGGGTGAGCGCCAATGGCGATGTCGCGAACAAGGTCGGCACCTACGGGCTCGCGATCGCGGCCCATCACCATGGCATTCCGTTCATTGTGGTCGCACCCGAGTCGACGCGTGATCCGAAGATGGCGACCGGTGCCGATATCGTCGTCGAACAGCGGGCCGCGGCCGAGGTGACCGGATTCGGTGGTGTCACAACGGCTCCCGTCGGTACCGAGGTGTTCAATCCGGCCTTCGATGTGACGCCTGCGGAGTTGGTGACGGCGGTTGTCACCGAGATGGGTGTCGTGTATGGCGCGAACACCGAAGGTGCGGCCATCGCCGAGGTAGCCCGCGAGTTGTACGGGCGGGGCTGGATGCCGGGCACGGCGGGCAATATCTCGGTGCGGACCGGCGATACCGCGGTGATCACCGGCAGCGGTTTGTCCAAGGGCGAATTGACCAGCGCGGATATGGTGACCGTCCACATTGCCGATTCCGCGCCGACGCCGAATCAGCAGCGGAAGCCCTCGGCTGAGACCACAATTCACACGGCGGTATACCGAACCACCGATGCTGGCGCCGTTGTCCACATTCATCCGCCCTACGCGACAACCGCCGCGACGCGCTCCGGCTCCCCCGACGCACTGACCACCCTGCGAATCACCGACTACGAACTCATCAAAGGGCTGGTGGCCAAGGAGCCGGATGGCACCTATCCGACCGTCCTCGACCTGCCCGTCTTCCCGAATTGGTCCGACGTCGCGCGTATCGGCGCGGATATCGAGGCATATTTACTCGCAAACCCCGCTGCGGCACCAGTATTGGCTATCGCCGGTCATGGGGTCACCACATGGGGAGACAATCTTTCCCAGGCACGCGACCGCGCCGAATGCCTCGAGGCCCTGTGCGAGCTGGTGACCCGCACCGGCCATCAGCAGGCCTTCACCGCCAGCGATTGCTTGCAGGTCGCTCGAAACGATCAGCGTGCAATCCGAACGAGATCCGCGAGATTGGACTGACATCATGACGTTGTTGCAGGTTATGGCCGCCGACGATGCCGACAGGGTACTGCTGCGCACCATCGACGATGCGGTGATCGGAGCCGAATTGGCTGTCCGCGGTATTACTTTCGACCGCTGGCCGGTGCTGGACAAGGCCACCGAGACCGCGTCGGACAAATTACTCGCCGAATACGACGAGCGCGTGGCCGAATTGAATGCCTCCGGCCGCTACAAGCATATCGATATCGCCCGCATCCATCCGGACGACGCGAATCCGGAGTGGCCGCAGATCGCCGAGGGCGCGCGGGAGAAGTTCCTCAACGAGCATCGGCATGCCGAGGACGAGGTGCGGTTCTTCGCGGCCGGACGCGGGTGCTTCTATCTGCATCTCGGTGACGAGGTGGTGGCGACGGTATGCGAAGGCGGGGACCTGCTTTCGGTCCCAGCGGGCACGCTGCACTGGTTCGATATGGGCACTCGGCCCGATTTCATCGCCATCCGCTTCTTCGAGGAGGAAGACGGCTGGGTCGGCGATTTCACCGGTGACCCCATCAGCTCCGGTTTCCCGACCCTCGATCAGCTGCTGACGGCCTCGTGATCACCACCATCGTCGTCGATATCGAGGGCACCACCAGCCCGACCAGTTCGGTGCGCGAGGACCTCTACGGCTACACCCGCGCCCGCCTGCCCGTATGGCTGGCCGAAAACCGCACGGCTGCGGCCGAGCCCATTATCGCGGCCACCCGCGAACTCGCCGGCCGCCCCGATGCCGACACCGACGAGATCGCCGCGATCCTGCGCGACTGGCTCGGCTCCGATATGAAGGCCGAACCGCTCAAGGCCGCGCAGGGCATCATCTGTGCCGAGGGTTTCCGCAACGGCGCGCTGCACGGGGAGTTCTTCCCGGACGTCGCGCCCGCCCTCGCCGCCTGGCACACCGCTGGTGTTCGGCTTTACGTCTACTCCTCGGGATCGGTACGCAACCAAAAGGATTGGTTCACCTTCGCCCGCGGCGGCGAGCTGGCCGCACTGATCAGCGGCTATTTCGACCTGTCCAGCGCGGGCCCGAAACGCGAACCCGCCTCCTATGAAAAGATCGCCGGCGCCATCGGCTCGCCCGCCGATCGCATCCTGTTCCTGTCCGACCATCCCGACGAACTCGATGCCGCCGTCACCGCGGGCTGGTCGGTGACCGGTGTCCACCGGCCCGGCGAGCCGAATCCCGCACGCCCGCCGCATCATTGGATCTCATCGTTCGCGGAACTGACTCTATTCTGAGAGTCTGCGCGCCGATCAACGGGAGGACCACGCTAGGCCGCCGTGCTGGTCAGTGATCGACACACCGACTCGGGATGCCGAGGAAGAATTGGATCCTGCCGGGATGATTACCCGAATCCACCCGGAACAGTTGGACATCGAGGCGATGGCACTCCCCGGACCCCAGATTCCGCAGATGCATGGGCCGATCCCGACCGTAGGTGGTGCCGCCCGCGGCCCACATTCTGCGGAAGTCCGGATACGCGCCGAGTTCGTCGAGGAATTCGATGGACCAGGCGGTATCGCCGGACTGACCGATCAGTCCGCGCAGCCAGTCGACGGTGAGCGCGGCCTCGCGCTCCCATTCGACCATGACCTGTTTGGACAGCTCGTTGCCGAAGAACCAGCGCAGCACATTCACATCGTCGATCAGACCGGGAAATGCTGCCGCGTAGGAGTCATTACAGGACAGCACATTCCACCGGGTATCGACATAGCCCGCCGCATTCGGCTCGTGCAGGCGCAGTCCATCGCGCATATCCGCGCCGATCTCATTGCGCAGTTCGAGTACGGAGGGAAATCGGTCCACGCCCAATCCGGCCAGATCGAAAAACAGTCTGCGTTCGGCATCGGTGAGCGGCGCGATCCGATCCAGATATCCGACCAGCGCATTCACCACCGTCCTGGTGGGATGTTCGCGGTCGCCGGCCTCCAGGTGGGTGATATAGCTAGTGCTCACGCCCGCGGCGAATGCCAGCTTTTCCCGAGAAATGCGTCGATCGTCGCGCAGTCTGCGCAACTCGCCCCCGAACGTGGGCGGGCGCACTCGAGCCCCGTCGGCGCCATCGGTCGACCTGCTTGGCACAGCAATACACTCCCATGAAACTGTAGATGTATCAACAAAGTTGGCAGTCTGCACAGAAGGCGAGCCGATCCAATATTAAACGACGTGTTTGCTCTAATTTCCGACCCCGTGTCCGTTTGCCGACCGCCACACCCAGCGCGAATGTCGTAGAGCACCAATAACATTCACGCCACAGCCGCGAAGCTGGTGCCGCCTCCAGATAACTTCCGCCGTATCGAGCCCTGGTTCGGAGGGTTCCGGACGCAGCCGAATGGTGGTCGCCCGCGCCGCATCGACCGCCGCACGACTACGCTCGGCGAGCGGCCGAAGCGGGTGACGGAGCAGGCTATCTGGACAAGGCGCTAGCTCGCCCACTTCTCGATGCGGCACACCGGGCGGGACGCCGCACTAAGGCCGGACCGTGTGAAGCGGGATGCGACGGCCACCCCGAGCGCCGCGGCGGGCACCGCGACCTACGCACAGCCGCCGCTGCGGTACTCGATGGCCCCTCGAAGCGCTCCATGCGCCGAAGAATAATCGGGCGAGATCCCCATCGTCGAAACCATTGGCAAACCGACAGCGAATGGATCCGCAGCCCGCAGAATGACTTTGCGCGAGGCGGTTCGAGCACAGCGCGCGGGTGCGGAATCGACCTCTCGAGCCCCCGCCGGATGTGTTAACAAATGTAAACCGCCTGAGAACCAGTGGTTTCCAAAGCATCACCGGCTAGTCCCCGAAACACCATCCGCAAGCCGCATTTCGGCCGGTCAGGGCGGATCAGCCCTGGTCACATCGATGTCTTCGGCATTTCGCGGCAATCGCGCGGTGACCGCCACGTTGCGTCGACCTCACACCTCACGATCGATCGGTGCGGGCTGTGAGAGATTCGTTTGGACGTGCGTCGCGACCTCCTTACAGTCGGTGCAACAGCCCGATTTCACAGCTCGAAGGGGGCGTCGTGGTTAATTCGCGCACTCAGGCTTCCGCGTCCTCCGATTCGGCCGATCGGCAATCTACCGACGCGAGTGACGCATTGCTGCGTCTCGGCAAATATTTCCACCGGGGCGAGGTCTCGGCGGATCAGCGCAGCCTGCACCAGGTGGGCGGGCGCAGTGCCGACGAGTTCTATCGGGACCGCTGGTCGCACGACAAGGTGGTGCGCTCCACGCACGGGGTCAACTGCACCGGGTCCTGCTCCTGGAAGATCTACGTCAAGGACGGCGTGATCACCTGGGAGTCGCAGCAGACGGACTATCCCTCGGTCGGTGCGGACAAGCCCGAATACGAACCGCGCGGCTGCCCGCGTGGCGCGTCCTTCTCCTGGTACACCTACTCCCCCGCGCGGGTGCGCTATCCGTATGTGCGCGGCGTGCTGCTCGAGCTGTACCGCGAGGCGAAGGAGCGGCTCAAGGATCCGGTACTGGCCTGGGAAGCGGTTGTCGAGGATCCGGAAAAGGCCAAGCGCTACAAGTCCGCTCGCGGCAAGGGCGGATTCGTGCGCGCGGAATGGTGGGAGGCCGCCGAAATCGCGGCCGCCGCACACGTGCACACGATCAAGAAATACGGGCCCGACCGGGTGGCCGGATTCTCCCCCATTCCGGCCATGTCGATGGTCAGCCATGCCGTCGGCGCACGATTCATTTCGATGCTCGGCGGCTCGATGCTGTCGTTCTACGACTGGTACGCCGACCTGCCGGTGGCCTCCCCGCAGGTCTTCGGCGATCAGACCGATGTGCCGGAATCGGCCGACTGGTTCGACGCGGGCTACCTCATCATGTGGGGTTCGAATGTGCCGGTGACCCGGACCCCGGACGCGCACTACATGACCGAGGCGCGCTACCGCGGTCAGAAGGTCGTGGTGGTCTCGCCCGACTATGCGGACAACACCAAGTTCGCCGATGAATGGGTGCCCGCGCGACCGGGAACCGATGCGGCCCTTGCCATGTCGATGGGTCATGTGATCCTCAAGGAATTCTTCGTCGAGCGCAGCACGCCCCGGTTCCTCGACTACGTCAAGCGCTACACCGACCTGCCGTTCCTGGTATGCCTCGACGATCCGGAGGGCTGGGACGCCAATGGCAACTACCACCACGACGGTGCGCTGCCAGGCAAATTCCTCACCGCCGCAGACCTCGGCCACACCGACGAGACCGCCGAGCACAAAATGGTGTTGCTCGATGCGCAGGGCAATCCGGTGGTACCCAATGGTTCACTCGGACATCGCTTCACCGAGGGTGATGCGGGCAAGTGGAATCTGGACCTCGAGGGCGTCGATCCGCTGCTGACCCTGCACGACCGCGCCGACCAGCGCCCGGTCGCGGTGCAGCTGCCGCGCTTCGATACCGATACCGCGGGCGTGCTGGTGCGCGGCGTGCCGACGATCACCGTCGCGGGTAGGCGGGTCACCACGGTGTTCGATCTGTTGCTCGCGCAGTACGGCGTGGGACGCGACGGGCTGCCCGGCACCTGGCCGACCGGCTACGACGATGCCGCGGAGCCCTACACCCCGGCCTGGCAGGAAGTAATTACCGGCGTACCGGCCGCACAGGCGCAGCGGATCGCCCGCGAATTCGCCGATAACGCCGATAAATCCGGCGGCCGCTCGATGATCCTGATGGGTGCGGGCACCAATCACTGGTTCCACTCCGACCAGATCTACCGCTCCTTCTTCACGCTGACCCTGCTCACCGGCTGTCAGGGCGTCAACGGCGGCGGTTGGGCGCATTATGTCGGCCAGGAGAAGTGTCGTCCGGTAACCGGTTGGTCCACCCTTGCTTTCGGGCTGGACTGGCAGCGACCGCCGCGTCAGATGCAGGGCACGGTGTTCTGGTACCTCAGCAATGACCAGTGGCGCTACGACCCGTTCACCGCGCAGTCCTTCGCCTCACCGCTGGGCACCGGGAAATTCGCGGGCCGCACCGCTGCGGACAATATCGCGCTGGCCAGCCGCCTCGGTTGGATGCCGAGTTATCCGACCTTCGACCGCAATCCGCTGGATCTGGTGGACGAGGCCGAGGCCGCCGGCAAGACCGCACCCGAACATGTGGTGGACGGGCTGAAATCCGGTGACCTGCGCTTCGCCTGTGAGGACCCCGATGCGCCGGAGAACTTTCCGCGCTGCCTGACCGTGTGGCGGGCGAATCTGCTCGGCTCCTCCGGTAAGGGCAACGAGTACTTCCACAAGCACCTGCTCGGCGCGGACTCCAATCTGCAGACCACCGATGCCGCCGGTGTGCGGCCGCAGGAGCTGGTCTGGCGCGAGGAGGCACCGAGCGGAAAGCTGGATCTGCTTTTGTCGCTGGACTTCCGGATGACCAGCACCACGCTGTTCTCCGATATCGTGCTGCCCGCGGCAACCTGGTACGAGAAGCACGATCTGTCCTCCACCGATATGCACCCGTTCGTGCACGCCTTCTCCCCCGCGATCTCCCCGCCGTGGGAGGCCAAGACGGACTTCGAGGCGTTCCACCGGATCGCGCGCGGATTCTCCTGGATGGCCGAGAAGCATCTGGGCAAGCGCAAAGATATCGTCGCGGTACCGCTGCAGCACGATTCGCCGGATGCGCTGGCGCAGGCCGGTGGCCGCGTACTGGACTGGAAAGCCGGTGAGTGCGAGCCGATTCCGGGTAAGACCATGCCGAAGCTGGTCGTGGTCGAGCGGGACTATCCGAAAGTCGCGGAGAAGATGGCCGCGCTCGGACCGCTGATCGATACGCTCGGTGTCACCACCAAGGGCGTCACCACGCACCCGAACGAAGAGGTGGCCTACCTCGCCGGGGTGAACGGCACCGTGGTTTCCGGTGTGGCCCAGGGGCGTCCGTCGCTGGCCAAGGACACCCACGCGGCCGAGGCGATTCTCTCGCTGTCGGGCACCACCAACGGCCGGCTTGCGGTCGAAGGCTTCCAAGCGCTGGAGCGGCGCACCGGAACCGAGTTGGCCGATCTCGCCGCTGAGCACGAGGGTAAGCGAATCACCTTCGCGGACACCCAATCTCGGCCGGTACCGGTAATCACCTCGCCCGAGTGGTCGGGCAGCGAGACCGGCGGACGGCGGTATTCGCCGTTCACCATCAATACCGAACGACTCAAGCCGTGGCACACCCTGACCGGGCGCCAGCACTTCTACCTCGATCACGACTGGATGGCCGAACTCGGCGAGCAACTGCCGGTATTCCGGCCACCGCTCGATATGAGCGCGCTGTTCAGCGAGCCAGGGGTGGGGTCCGTCGGTGACAACGGCGTCACCGTTCGGTACCTGACCCCGCATTCCAAGTGGTCCATCCACTCGGCATACCAGGACAACCTGCACATGCTGACGCTCTCGCGCGGTGGGCAGTCGATCTGGATGTCCGATAGGGATGCCGCGAAAATCGGTGTGTCGGACAATGATTGGATCGAGGCGGTCAACCGCAATGGCGTGGTTGTCGCGCGAGCCATTGTCAGCCACCGGATGCCCGAGGGCACGGTGTTCATGTACCACGCCCAGGACCGGGCGGTGGATGTGCCGCGCATCGAGGGTGCGCCGGGCGGATTCGATTGGGGCGCACCGGATAAGCAGCCGGGCAAGGGTAAGCGCGGCGGCATTCACAACGCGCTGACTCGCATCATGATCAAGCCATCGCATCTCATCGGCGGTTATGCGCAGCAGTCCTTCGCGCTGAACTACCACGGGCCCACCGGAAATCAGCGCGACGAGGTTACGACCATTCGACGGCGCAACCAAGAGGTGGAGTACTGACATGATCCGACGAGGTCACGACGCTCCGCTCGATGGGCGCAACCAAGAAGTGGAGTACTGACATGCGTGTCATGGCACAGATGGCCATGGTGATGAACCTGGACAAGTGCATCGGTTGTCACACCTGCAGCGTCACCTGCAAGCAGGCGTGGACCAACCGCGGTGGCACCGAGTACATGTGGTTCAACAATGTGGAAACCCGTCCCGGACAGGGTTATCCACGGCAGTACCAGGACCAGGAGAAGTGGAAGGGCGGCTGGACGCTCAACAAGCGCGGCAAGCTGACCCTCAAGTCCGGTTCCCGCCTGAAGCGGCTGCTCAATATCTTCGCCAATCCGGATCTGCCCACGGTTTCGGACTATTACGAGCCGTGGAGCTACGACTACGACAACCTGCTGTCCGCGCCCGCCATGGACACCAGTCCGGTCGCGCGGCCGAAATCGCTGATCACCGGCCAGGATACGAAGATCACCTGGGGCGCCAACTGGGATGACGACCTGGGCTCCGGACCGGAGCAGGTCGGTAAGGACCCGCTGCTGGCCAAGCTGTCGGACCAGGTGAAGCTGGAGTTCGAACAGACCTTCATGTTCTACCTGCCGCGGATCTGCGAGCACTGCCTCAATCCGTCATGTGTGGCCTCGTGCCCGTCGGGTGCGATCTACAAACGGTCCGAGGACGGCATTGTGCTCGTCGACCAGGACAAATGCCGTGGCTGGCGACAGTGCGTCAGCGGCTGCCCGTACAAGAAGATCTACTTCAACCACAAGACGGGCAAGGCGGAGAAGTGCACGTTCTGCTACCCGCGCGTGGAAGTCGGTATTCCGACGGTCTGTTCGGAGACCTGCGTCGGTCGGCTGCGCTACATCGGCGTCATGCTGTACGACGCGGATGCCGTGGAGGCGGCGGCCTCGGTCACCGAAACCAAGGATCTGTATCCCTCGCAGCTCGGAGTGTTCCTCAATCCGCATGATCCGCGGGTTATCGCGGAGGCCGAGCGGGCCGGGATCTCGCCGGAATGGATCGACGCCGCGCAGAATTCGCCGGTCTATAAATTGATCGTCGATTACCAGATCGCGTTGCCGTTGCATCCGGAATACCGGACCATGCCGATGGTTTGGTACGTGCCGCCACTGTCGCCGGTGGTGGATGTGCTGTCCGAGACCGGCCACGATGCCGAGGACGCGTCGAATCTGTTCGGCGCCATCGACGCGCTGCGCATTCCGGTCGAATACCTGGCCGAATTGTTCACCGCCGGTGAGATCGGGCCGGTGCGGGCCGCACTGCAGCGGCTCGCGGCCATGCGGTCGTTCATGCGGTCGGTGAATCTCGGTGTGGAGCCGGATCCGTCGATCGCACCGTCGGTGCGGTTGGAGCCGGAGGAGATCGAGGCGATGTACCGGCTGCTGGCCATCGCGAAATACGAACACCGGTATGTGATTCCGCACGGCGCGACTTCGCAGGCACACGAACTGGATTCGCTGGCGACCGGATGCAGCCTGGATACCGATGGCGGGCCGGGTATGACGGCATTCGACACGATGGTGGAGAAGTTCCATCTGACCGATACCAATGGCGCTACGCCGGAGGAGAAGTCGAATCGGATCAACCTGTTGAACTGGGATGGGCGCAGCACCGACGGCCTGCTGCCCACCACGCGCAACGGCAACGGGGCCAACGGGCACGGCACCAATGGTTCGGCGAAAAGCGGTGCGGCCACAAATGGTTCGGCCACAAAAGATTCGGCACTGACCACGAATGGCTCGACGAACGGTTCGGTCGACGCCGACCGGAGCGACCAAATGAATCCGCTGACACCCGGAGGCGCACGATGGCACTACTGAAGGTGCGCCGCAGGCCCGAACCCGTCGCTCAGCTATCCGAGCGCGATTGCCGTCTGGTGTGGCGGATCGCCGCGCTGCTGCTCGACTATCCGAGTGAGCAGATGTTGGCGACCGTCGACCAGATCGATGATGCCGCAACGCAATTGCCGGATGCGGTAGGTGCGCCGCTGCTGGAGTTCATCCACCATCTGCGCGCCACCCCACCGCTCACGCTGGCCCAGCAGTACGTCGAAACCTTCGATATGCGCCGCCGTTCCAGCATGCACCTGACGTTCTACGCCTACGGTGACACCCGCAAACGCGGTATGGCGCTGTTGCGGTTCAAGCACGCCTACCGGCACGCCGGTGTCGAACTCGGTGACGAGGAATTGCCCGACCACCTGCCGGTGCTGCTGGAATTCGCCGCGACCGTCGACCCGATCGGCGGTGAACGCCTACTCGGCGAACACGTTCCGGTGATCGAACTCCTGCGACTTTCCCTGCTGGACAACCAATCCCCGCACGCCGCGGTGCTGGCGGCGGTCGTTGGCACCCTGCCGCCGCTGACCACTGCCGATCGGCGTCGCATAGCCGAACTCGCCGCCCAGGGACCGCCCGAGGAAGAGGTTGGTCTCGACCCCTTCGCCATGGACCCATCGCTGTTCGACGGATCGGAAGCCCGCCGATGACCACTGCCTTCTGGATGACGCTGCCCTATGTGGCCTTCACCTCGTTCGTGCTGGGCCACCTGTGGCGCTACCGCAACGACCAATTTGGTTGGACCACACGGTCGTCCCAGATCTACGAGAGCCGACTGCTGCGCTTGGGCAGCCCGCTGTTCCACTTCGGCATGCTCGGCGTCATCGGCGGACATGTACTCGGTGTGCTGATTCCGGAATCCTGGACCGATGCCGTCGGCATCTCCGAGCACACCTACCACGTGGTCGCGGTCGCGGCGGGTTCGGTCGCCGGACTCGCGGTCATCCTCGGCGTCGGCATCCTGCTCTACCGCCGGATCACTGTCCCCGCCGTGCGCAAGGCCACCACACGCAATGACCAGCTCATGTATGCGCTGCTGGCGGCCGCCCTGGTCACCGGTCTGCTCAATACCTGGGGCAGCAATCTGCTGTGGGGCACCTACAATTATCGGGAGACCGTATCCCCGTGGTTCCGTAGCCTTTTCACGGTTCATCCGCAGCCCGAGCTGATGGTCGGCACTCCGTGGACCTTCCAGCTGCACGGTCTCGTCGTGTTGACACTCATCGCCATCTGGCCCTACACCCGCTTGGTCCATATGTTCAGTGCGCCCGTCGGCTACCTGACCCGGCCGTACATTGTGTACCGCGCCAAGGAATCCAACGCACCGGACAAGCGTCGCTACGCGCGCGCCTGGGACGCCCCCGTCACGCCCGAAACCTGGCGCTGACCCACGAGTTCGGGTCCTCTCACCCGATGCCCCACAGCCCCGTCCGCCCTCATCGGGCGAGCGGGGCTGTGTTATTTGCCAGCAAACACACCCGGCGAATACCAAGGACGCGCCACCAGCCGTGATAGGAATTCGACCCATGTACCGCCCTGTGCCGATGGTTCGCTCGCTTCGCTCCGCTGTGCCGATGGTTCGCTCGCTTCGCTCCCTTACGCGATGCTTGGTTTTCCTGCTAGCGGTCTGCGCCGCGACCATCCCCGTAACCGCCGGAGCCGATTCCGACTCCCAGATTCTCGATGTCCGGCCGCTGGGCGGCCGACAGCTCGAGGTCGTAGTCCATTCGGCGGCGATGAATCGGCCTATCACGCTGTGGATGTCGCATCCCGGTCCGGGTGCGCCCGCGCTGTACCTGCTCAATGCGGTCGATGGCGGCGAGGACGGCGGCCCGTGGACGACCCGCACGGATGTCGCCGACTTCTTCGCGGACAAGAACGTCAATGTGATCGTGCCGATGAGTGGGCGCGCGAGCTACTACACCGATTGGCTCAACGACGATCCGGTCCTTGGCCGCAATAAATGGACGACCTTCCTGACCCAGGAATTGCCGCCGCTGCTGGGTTCGCGATTCGGAATGACCGGACGCAATGCCATTGCGGGCGTGTCGATGTCGGCGACCTCGGCACTGAATCTGGCCATCAACGCACCCGGCCTGTATCAGGCGGTAGGTGCCTACAGCGGCTGCCCGCGCACCAGTGACCCCGCCGCCAATGCCTATGTGCACGCCGAACTCGCGGTCTTCGGCGCGAATGCGGACAACATGTGGGGCGCCCCGGACAATCCGGCCTGGACCGAGAACGATCCCATGCTGCACGTCGATCGGCTGCGCGGCTTGGCGCTCTACGTCTCGTCGGGCACTGGCGCACCCGGACCGCACGAAAACCTCGGCGATGTCGGCATCGACGGTAATCCGATCCGCCTGCTCGATCGCATGCTGGTCGGCGGTGGCATGGAGACCGTCATCGACGGCTGCACTCGCCCCTTCGTGGACCGGCTGGCCGCGGCAGGTGTTCCCGCCACCCTGAATCTGCGTCCAGCGGCTACACACGCTTGGGCGTACTGGCAGGACGACGTCCACCAGTCATGGCCGCTGTTCGCCGCCGCCTTGGGCGCGTAATAAACGTTTCGTCACGAACTTGTCGGTGCCCCGGTCGACAATGCGGTATGGCATATGACAAGGTGCTCGCCGACCGGATACGGGAGCTGATCGACCCGACGCCGGAGGTGAGCGAGAAGAAGATGTTCGGCGGCCTCGCCTTCCTGATCAACGGCAATATGGCGGTCGCGGCGAGCAGGCAGGGCGGTCTGCTCGTCCGCGTCGACCCGCAGGAGAGCACCACCCTGCTCGCCCGCGAATACGTCGGCGCGATGGTGATGGGCGGTCGCGAAATGAACAACTGGCTGCGGGTCGACGGCGCGGCCGTCGCCGACGACGAAGCGCTCGATGAATGGGTCGACCGCGGCGTCAGCTACGCGCGTTCGCTTCCGCCGAAGGGGAAATAGCGGTCAGTGGACCAGGCGGCGGAAGGTGAGTTTGTCGAATTCCCGACCGTATTCATCCACCGCGACCACATCCATTTCGCTGGCGAAGATGCCGGGGCGGACGTCCACGCGCAGGAATGAGTAGTTGCGGAACCGCACCCGCGACCAGGGGGCCGCCTCGTCCTGTTTGCCGCCCGATGTGGTCCAGACATAGCTGTTCGGGACCGTGGTGTCCGGTAATTCGTGGCCGCGGAAGGTTTCCTGCGAACCGGGTTGGAAGTCGTAGCGTGGGCGACCGCCACCGCCGACGGTGTAGTAGACCGTGCCGTCGGTGTCGGGATAGACGATCGAATTGTCCCCGGCGATCCTGGTCGCGGCGCCACCGCGGATCGGATCGGTGCGTTCGTAGACATGATTGTGGCCCTGCAGCACCAGATCCACCTGATACCGGTCGAACAGCCCGGCCCATGCGTCGCGCACGCCGCCGTCGCTGGCATGGGAGTCGGTGGTCGAGTACGCGCAGTGGTGGAAGAAGCACACCAGGAAGTCGATATTCGGGTCCGCGCGGTAGGCGGCGAGAGTGCGCTCCACCCAACTCGTCTGCGCCCCACCGGAATACCCGGTATTGGCCTTGATCTCATAGCTGACGTCATTGGCGTCGAGCGAGAGCACCGCGACATTGCCGTAGGTGAACGAGTACGCCGACGGGCAGCCCGCCGGACCGTTGCCCGGAAAGTCCAGCCGCGCCAGATGTCCGCCGTAGCCGTGCTGCCCGTAGGTCGCTTCCATATCGTGGTTGCCGGTGGCGAACATCCACGGCGTCTCGGCGGCACTGCGTTCGATGGCCCCGAAGTAGACATCCCAGACGTAGGGGTTGTACTTGTCGAAACCGGTTTCGAGCTTCGCACCGTTGGCGACGAATTCGTTCGGCCTGCCGCCGCCGGACGGGTCGGCATAGGCGATATCACCGGCGAGAATGTGGAAATCCGGTTTGGCGGCGGCGATTTGGCGCAGCACATTGCTCGCGTGTGGTGCGTTCGGATCGTTATCGGACTTGTAGTACTTGTCGTCGTAATCGCCGGGCACGGTGCCCTGCGGCAGCGCCGGAGTCTCGTCGGTGCCCTGATCGCCCATCATGGTGAAACGGAAAGGCAGGATCGCACTGCGCGCACTCGGCATCGCGGGCGCGGCGGCACGGATATCGCCGGTGAACCCGTCGGAGGTGCGCCAGCGATAGAAATGCGGCACGCGTCCGGGTAGGCCGTCGACCGGGGCGTGCACGTAGAACTGTTCGGCCGCGAGGACACCGCCGTCGGCGGAAGGGACCTGGGTGAGCAGATTGCGCACCTCGGCCTCGACGGTGCCGCCGAGCGCGGGCGTCGGGCCGTGGTCCAGGAAGACCTTGGTACCGGCCGGTGGCCGGGAGAGCTGACCGGCGAAGCGGAGCTGACTCGTCGCATCCGGCCCGTATCCGACACGTCGACCGCCGACCGCGAGTTGCACGTCCTCGGCGTAGGCGCGCCTACCGAACGGTGAGGTACCCACCGCCGCGACCGCGGCGGCCGCTGCAGTACCACGCAGCACATTGCGCCGGGAAACCGTGTGTCGCCGTAGATAGTTCCGATGCCACTCGTGCTGCTCGTCCATGGTCATATGGGCGGCCTTGGCAGCGGGAATTCCGGTATCCGGCAGATCGCCAGCGGGGTTCATCGGATTCGACGGCACGGCACCGATGCTCTACGGCCCCGGCATATCACGCAACCCGACACCGCTTCCCACCTACGAACAGTTCATGAACTCTGGTCTGGAGTACGGCAACGCCCGAGACCGGCACCCCGCCGGATAGCCAGGCACCCAACACTAAGGGTGCCTGGCTACGACAAAGGGCGCCCGGATGTGTCGGCGCAGCGCCGGTCGAGCCCCGGCCCGTGCGACACGATAGCCGGGCAATTCACACAAAACGAACGAATGCCCCAGCGACAGTGGTCATCTCGCCCTTTCTGACGGCTTCTTCGGGGACTAAGCTGCGGCGATGACGCCATATACGCGTGCGGCGGTCGCGGCGGTCGTCCTGGGCGGTTCTGTATTCGGTGCCGCGACCGCACATGCGACGCCCGGTACCGATATCACCGCGGTCACCCTCGCCCAGGCACAGATCCCCGCGGGCCTGCTGCCGTTCGTCGCGGGCACCGACCTCGTTGTCCGCGAAATCACCATCGCCCCAGGCGGTTCCACCGGCTGGCACTATCACTACGGTCCGGTCTTCGGCTTCGTCCGCTCAGGCACCCTCACCCACCCAGGCCCCGACTGCGTGGCTCCGGTCTTCCACACCGGCGATTTCATCTATGAACCCGAGGGCGCCTGGAACGTGCACATCGGCCGCAATCTCGGCCCCGACCCGCTCGTCCTCGACGTCGTTTACGCCCCGCCCACCGGCAAGCCGCTCTTCGAAGACGCCGACGCCCCCGATTGCGCCTAGGGCCTGTCTCGAAGTCACTCTCCGAGGCCACCATCCGGCGTCGAGCCGAGCCGGAAGGTGGTTCCGGACAGTGTGCGGTACCGCCATTCGACTCGGCTCGATGCATGCCCCGCCACTTCGAGACAAGACCTGGTCAGCTCGGCGACCGCTGCCGCACTAGCGGCAGGTACACCTCGTCGACGATTTCGATGAGCACATCATCGGGTGCGGCGGGACCCCGCGCAGCACGAATTCGTTGCGCAACAACACGATTGCCACGGTGGCGACCCGTGGCGGCGCTATCTATCCGGACCTGCCATGGGAACCGAAGGCCGCGTTCCACACCCTGGCCGATTTCTACCGAGAGTACTGAAACGACTGAGTCGCCCGCACCCGGGGCCGCGAGGTAGAATCGAACATAAGTTCGAATCGAGGGGAACCGGATGCGGTCGTTACGTCGAGCCGAGATTGCCGGGTTGCTGGCCAGCGATATCGTCGCGCACCTGGCCACCATCGATGCGGCCGGATATCCGCATGTCACGCCGATGTGGTTCCTGTGGGATCAGCGGGCCTTTCGGCTGACCAGTTGGGCGGAACGGCCGCATTTGCGGCGGATCCGGGCGAATCCGAGGGTCGGTTTGGTGATCGATCGGGAGGTTGTGGGGTCGCGCGATGGTGGGCAGCGGCCGAATCGCCAGGTACGGGTGATCGGGGATGCCGAACTCACCATCGACGCGGATCGCGTGTGGACCCAGCGCATCTGGGAGAAGTACGGCAGTGGGCCGGTGCTGGGTGAGGTGGAACGCGCGCGGGTGCTGATCACGATCACGCCCGATCGGTTCATCGCCGTCGCGAGCGTTTGACCCGCGCGAAAAATTTCTTCAGAAATTTCGCGAAGATATGTCGAAGACGTCGAGGCAGCTCCGACCGAAGGGTGACAGCAGGTCATAACCAAGCCAAGGAGCCCATCATGTCGGTCAACACTTTCTTCTGGTTCGACAGCGACGCCGAGGAAGCCGCCACCCGCTACACCGCGCTGATCCCCAACTCTCGCATCGTGGATGTCAATCGCCACCCCGATGGCTCGGCGTTCATTGTCTCGATCGAACTCGACGGTCACCCGTACACCCTGATGAACGGCGGTCCCGGACATCCATTCACGGATGCCGCATCGATCCAGGTGATCGTGGATACCCAGGCCGAGGTCGATCGCCTGTGGGACGCCCTGATCGATGGCGGCGCGCCAGGGCCGTGCGGCTGGCTCACCGACCGCTACGGCCTGTCCTGGCAGGTCGTCCCCGCAACCCTGCTCACCCTCATGGACGGTGCGAACCCCACCAAGACCGGCGCCGCCGCCGCGGCGCTGCAGTCCATGTCCAAGCTCGATATCAAGGTTCTGCAGGACGCGTACGACAACGCCTGAGACCGGGCACCCCGTCTGACAGCCGGGCACCCAACATACGGGGTGCCCGGCTAAGGCAAGGGGATGGGGTGTGCCGCGCCTGCGCACTCGAGAGCGGCGAGAACGCCGTACTCATAGCCGAAAGCGACTACAACTCGCTGATGGAAACGCTATACGTTCTGCGCACCCATGGCGGCGTGAAGCTATTCCAGTCCGCCGAGGATGCCCGCGCGGGACGCACCGAGGCACACGAACTCATCGACCCCGACCAGGACTGAGCCTATGGCCGACCGGAAACTCACGTTCACCGCTCGAGGCTGTAAGTCCTACACGGACTGGCTGACCACCAACCGGGCCATGCTGAACGGCGCGAACAAAATCATCGACGCCACACTCCGCGACCCGTTCGAGGGGATCGGCAAACCCGAGCCGCTACGCCATCTCCTTGCTGGGCACTGGTCACGGCGAATTACCCAAGAGCATCGGTTGATCTACTACGTGACAGACACCGAAATCGTTGTGGTACAAGTCGGTTCACACTACGAAGACTGATGGCTGAACCACAAGGCTTCGAAGCCCGCCGCATTCGACGCACTCCGGAATGTCGCCGCCGACCGCCGTCGTAGGCCCGATCAGGATGCCGAAACCACCTCCGCGAACACATCGTCGAGGTTGCTCGCGGTGAGTCCGAAGATCTCCCGGGTGGTGGTGTCGTCGACGGTGAACTCGCGATGCGACATGTGGTAGGTCTCGAACAATTCGGCCCAGAACGGGTCGGTGTGGCCGAGCAGAGTCAATTCGCGGTCGCTCATCACCTCGAGTCGCGGATGGGGGGCATCCGCTGCGGCGGCGAAGCGCTCGGCCGCGGCACGCAGGGTGCTGGTGATCGTCGGGGCGAGCCAGGCACGTCCCCAAGCGTTTTCGCTACGCGCGACCGCTACGAGTGCGGCGGCCGCGTCACCGATCGCGGTGTAGGAGTGCGGCAGGTCCAGGTCCTGCGGTACCAGAGCGAGTTGGTCCGCAACCACTTTCGGCTGCACCAGCAGCGAGAACAGCGATACCGCACCGCGGCCGAGGAATTGGCCCGCCCTGACCTCGGTGACCCGCACCCGGCCCGCATCGTGCGCGGCCTTGGCATCGAGCCACATCTGCGCGCGCACCCGCCCCTTGGGCCCGGTGGCGGCCAGCGGTGTGTCGTCGGTGACCACACCGTCCACCGGGCCGTAGCCGTACAGATTGCCGAGCATCACGTAGTTCGCACCGGACTGCTCCGCCGCCGACAGTATGGCCCCGAACAGCGGCGGTACCGCCTCCGGCCAGGTGTGATAGGCGGGCATCGCGGTATTGAATACGGTGTCCGCGCCCTTGACGAGATCAGTGAGCGCGGCCGCGTCCACAGCATCGGTGGCGATCAGCTCGATATCGGGATGCCGCGGGCCGGTGCCGCTGCGGCTGATCATCCGCACCTGGTCGCCGGATTCGGCCAACCGGATCGCGGTTGCCGCGGCGGTGGCGCCACGACCGATGATGACATGCGAAGGCATGCTATTCCCTTCTGAGACAAGAGGTTTCACGCATCAACGGCGGGTCGCCGATCGCGTGCCGTCAACATTGCCCGCTGCGGGAGCGCTAGACTAGTGGCCGATCAGCCAGCTATCCCAAGGATCCAGCCATGAAGACCGTGGCCGTTGTCGCCGTCGCGCCGGTGAAGCCCTTCGAACTCGCCATGCCCGGAACCATGCTCGGCGGGGTGACGGTCGATGGCGAGCCTGGTTACCGGATGGTGGTGTGCACCGCCGAACCGGGCGTTGTTCCCGGTGCGCTGGGCGGTTTCGATGTCGTGGTGCCGCGCGGACTGGATGCGCTCGACGAGGCGGACACTGTCATCGTGCCGAGCACCGGCAGTCGTGGCACCGCCGACGCGGCCACCATCGCCGCACTGCGCAGGGCCGTCGATCAAGGCAAGCGCGTCACGTCGATCTGTAGCGGTGCATTCGTATTGGCCCAGGCCGGGCTGTTATCCGGACGCACCGCGACCACGCACTGGGCGTTGGCCGACGAACTCGCCGAGATGTACCCGCAGGTGACCGTGCGCACCGACGCATTGTTCATCGAGGACGGACCGGTGACCACAGCCGCCGGTGCCGCCGCCGGCATCGACCTGTGCCTGCACCTGATTCGCACCGACTACGGTGCGACGGTCGCCAATGCCGCGGCCCGCGCCGCCGTCGTAACCCCGGTACGCCCAGGCGGCCAAGCCCAATTCGTCGACTCGCCACTGCCGCCCGAGAACGGACTGACGCTCTCAGCCACCCGCACCTGGGCCTTGGAACGCCTCGACACTCCCCTATCCCTGGACGATCTGGCCACCCACGCCCGCACCAGCGTGCGCACCCTCACCCGTCGCTTCCACGAGGAAACCGGCCTCAGCCCCCAGAAATGGCTACTGCACCAACGCATTCAACGCGCCCGCGAACTCCTCGAATCCACCACACTGCCCATGGACCAGGTGGCCCGCCACAGCGGCATCGGCTCCGCGGAATCCCTGCGCCAACACATGATCCGCCATGTAGGCCTACCCCCGAGCGCCTACCGCGCCTCCTTCACCCGCACCCCATCATCGGCGAGATGAACCCGCCATCCGGCATCGGCGAATGCCAGATCAGCGAATCAGGCCCGCGTCGGCGAATGCCGCTGAACCGCGCTGGGGCTCAGCCGAATCCGGTCGATGGGGCCCCGCCTCGATATACCAACCGCCGCCGAGTGCCGGTGTCATGGATGGTCGGTAAAGTGAGCTCGACCGCTATCCAGGCTGTACCAGGAGGCATTCGGTGAATGCGAAATCTTTCGTGAACGGCTTCAACTCGGTGACGCTGACCTTGACGAATGCACCCCTGGTGGGCTCGCTCATGCGCAAGAGCTTCGTCGAGATCAGTTATGTGGGCCGCCGTTCCGGCAAAACCTTCAGCACGCCCGTGAACTACCGCCGTTCCGGCGATTCGATCGTCATCGGAGTTGCACTCCCGGATCGAAAGAAGTGGTGGCGCAACTTCACCGATGAAGGCGCCCCGATCACGCTACACCTCGAGGGCGGCGACCGTCACGGTCACGCGCTCGCACATCGTGACGAGCGCGGGCGAGTCACGGTGCGTGTTCGCCTGGACGATTCGCACTGATCACCCCGTACCCCCTCCCCCAACGCCACTGGCGAAGATCATCTGGCAACCCGACGCTGGCTGCTGCGCAGCTTTTCGCACGCCACGCACGAATTCGCAGGGCGAAAACGTGCGCGGCGTGCGAATCGGTGCGCGAGAGCAAAAGTCCGAGTCAAATGGCACGCGCACGGAGCAGCTCGCGTGCGGCGGCGCGGTAACGGTCGGCGATCAGACGGACGACCGCCGGGTGGACGCCGATCGGCTCGGCGACACCGTCCGCTCCCGCCTCGTGCAGGCGCTGCTGGAACAGACCGTGGGCCAGCAGGTACGAGGCGACGAAGACACGCTGCGCACCCGACTCACGAAGTTCGGCAACGACTTCCGTGACGCGCGGGGCTCCGGTCGCGACGTAGCCGATGCGAACCGGGACACCGAGATGCTCGGCCAGCATACCTGCCGCACGTCGAACATCCTGGCGCGCACGGGCATCCGATGATCCGGCTGCCGCGAAGACCACCGCGTCACCGGGACGCCAGCCCGCGGCGCGCAGTCGCATGGCCATGATCCGGGCTAATGCCGGATCCGGTCCCATCGCGGGTGTCACCGCGACCTCGGGATGGCCGCTCTCGGCGACCTCGCGGGGCACATCCTGATACACGTGATATCCGGAGGCGAGGAAGGCCGGAACCACAACGGCGGGAACCGATTCCCCCTCGGCATCGGTCAGATCGCGCAATACCTCGGACGGCGATGGACCCAGCACGTCCACGAAAGCGGTACGCACCCAGGGCTTCTCGGCGGTCTCCGGCCCGCGAATAACGGTGCGGTGTTCACAGACCGGAGCTGCGGAAGTATCGGCGTCGCGCCCCGAAACCGCGGCGCCGATTTCACCCGCCCCGCTGGCTGCGATCCCCGTGAACTCCTGCACTACCGCCTCCGCGAGCGCGGCGATCATCTGCACACCCCTGGTACTTCTGGTGCCGTGTGCGACCAGGACCAGGGCCGGAGCCGTCACCAGCTCCCCGCAGGCTGTGCGTACCTCGGCGCGCGGGCCGGGGTACCGATACCCGCTACCGGCGCACGGCCGGTAGCGACGGTGCGCGGAAAGTCATCGGCGCAATCCGCGGCGTCCAGCGCCAGCCGGTAACCCCGTTTGACCACGGTCTGAATGGCTTTCGGCGTGCCGAGCCCGGCGCGCAGCCGCGCGATCGCGGTCTCCACGGCATGGGTGTCGTCACCGCCGCCGGGCAGCGCCGCGAGCAGATCCTCCCGGGACACCACCCGGCCGGGCTGCCGCGCCAGCGATCGCATCAGGGCCATCGGCGCGGGAGCGAGCTGGCGCACCGAACCGTCTACCACCACGCACGCCCCGCGCACACTGATGGTGTGTCCGGCGGCCTGAATTCGATTGGCTCGCCGCGGCAATTCCTCGGCGACGTGCCGGGCCAGCGCACCGAGGCGCGCCCGTCCGGGCATCGAGGTCGCCACACCCAGCTCCTCCAGCGGAGCCGCGGTGATCGGTCCGACACAGGCGGGCAGCACCCGTCCGCGCAGCGCGTGCAGCACACCCTCCAGCAGCCCGGTTTCCTTGGCGCGCATCAACATCGAGGCCACGGCGGGCGCGCTGGTGAAGGTGACACAGTCCAGGCTGGAGGTGATGATGGCCTCGATCAGATTGTCCATCGGACCCTGATCATCCGGCGGCACCCAGCGGTACACCGGTACCGGAACGACATCCGCACCGGCACAACGCAATACCTCGCAGAAGTCGGGTACGGGTTCCCATTCGGTTGTCGCGCCGTGCAATTGGACCGCGATACGCACACCCTCCACGCCTTCGGCGAGCAGGTGGTCGAGCACCTCGGCGGAGGACTCCGACGCGGGCGACCATTCCTCGCGCAGTTCGGCGGCGCGGATAGCGCCCTTGGCCTTCGGCCCACGCGCCAGCATCCTGGTGGATGCCAGCGTCATCCGCAGGTCCTCGGCAATGCCCCAGCCCTCGGCCGCTTCCATCCAGCCGCGAAATCCGATGCCGGTGGTGGCCACCACGATCTGCGGCGGATCGGCCACGAGTTCGCGGGTCACCCGCTCCAGTTCGGTGTCATCGGCCAGCGGAATGATCCGGATGGCGGGAGCGGCGACGATACCGGCGCCCCGTCGGGTGAGCAGCGTGGCGAACTCATCGGCCCGCCTGGCGGCCGTGACGCCGACTGTGAAACCGGCCAGACAGGCGCCCGTATCGATTGTCGTCATGCTTATCCACCGTCCGCGGCGACGAGAGCGGCATCGACCGGCTCATTGGAAACCGAAACGATGCCGTCCTCGACACGCACCGCGTATACCGGCAGCGTCGCCGAATTGTCGTCCAGGCAGTGCCCGTCCAGCAGCGAGAACGCCTGCTTCAGCAGCGGTGAGGCCACGACCGGAATACCGCCGCGGTCACCGACGATCCCGCGCGACATCACTGCCGCGCGGCCGATCGGATCGATATTGCCGACGGCGGCGAGCGTGCCGTCGGTCATCAGGAACAGGGCGGCCTGGCGGCCCCCCTTCAGCAACACCGCGACGCCGCGGCCGGGAATCAGGTAGTCGAGTCGGCACGCCTGCGTCCAACCCGAAGGGGATGGCAAGTCGGCGGAGCCGACGGGGTGAGTGAACACAGTGGTAGTTGCGGCAATGCCGGGGGTATCCATCACGGTCATCGGTGTCATCCTCCAAACGCCTTACTCATTGGTACAGGCGCCCTGTTTCTTCGGGGTTAAGCGGCTATTGCCCGCGTGTGGCAACCGGGATTTCCGGCATGCCGAGCAACACAGGGACCTTCCGCTCCCCGGTCTCATCGAACGAAATGGTCGGATCGGCCTCTTCCGGGGCGTTGACGAAGGACACGAAACGCGAAAGTTTCTCCTCGTCCTCGAGCACCGCGGCCCATTCGTCGCGGTAACCGGCGACATGCTGGGCCATGGCGGCCTCCAGATCCTCGGCGATGCCGAGGCTGTCCTCGCACACGACCTGCTTGAGGTAATCGATGCCACCCTCCAGCGCCTCCTGCCACGGCGCGGTGCGCTGCAGCCGGTCGGCGGTGCGGATGTAGAACATCAGATACCGATCGATGTACTTGATCAGCGTCTCGTCGTCGAGTTCACCGGCGAGCAGCACCGCATGCTTCGGGGTCAGACCGCCGTTGCCGCCGACGTACAGGTTCCAGCCCTGCTCGGTGGCGATCACACCGACATCCTTACCGCGCGCCTCGGCGCATTCCCGGGCGCACCCGGAGACGGCCAGCTTCAGCTTGTGCGGCGAACGCAGGCCCCGGTAGCGCTTCTCCAGTAAGACGGCCATGCCGACCGAATCCTGCTGACCGTAGCGGCACCAGGTGGAGCCGACGCAGCTCTTCACGGTACGCAGCGACTTGCCGTACGCGTGCCCGGATTCCATGCCGACATCGACGAGGCGCTGCCAGATCTGCGGCAGCTGTTCGACGCGGGCGCCGAACAGGTCGATGCGCTGACCGCCGGTGACCTTGACGTAAAGGTCGAATTCCTTGGCGATCTGACCGATGGTGATCAGCTGATCCGGGGTGACCTCACCGCCGGGCATCCGCGGCACCACCGAGTAGGTGCCGTTCTTCTGCAGATTCGCCAGGAAGTGGTCGTTGGTGTCCTGTAGCGCGGCCTGTTCACCGTCGAGGATGTGCTCGCTGGAGGTGGAGGCCAGGATGGAGGCGACCGTCGGCTTGCAGATATCGCAGCCGGAGCCGGTGCCGTACTTGGCGATCAGGGCGGAGAAGGTGCGGATACCGGTGACCTGGACGATCTGGAACAGCTCGGCCCGCGACTGCGAAAAGTGCTCGCAGAGCGCCTTGGACATCTCGACACCGGACTGCTCGAGCAGCTTCTTGAGCATCGGAACGCAACCGCCGCAAGAGGTTCCGGCGGTCGTGCACTTCTTGATACCCGCGATATCGCAGGCGCCCTCGTCGATGGCCCCGCAGATCGCCCCCTTGGAAACATTGTTGCAGGAGCAGATCTGGGCATCATCGGGCAGCGAGTCGGCACCGAGTTCGGCGCCGGCCGGCGAAATCAGCGCGGCCGGTTCTGCGGGCAGCGGGCGCCCGACCAGCGGACGCAGTGCCGAGTACGCGGTCGCATCGCCGACCAGGATGCCGCCCAACAGGATCTGCGCGTCATCGGAGACGACGAGTTTGGCGTAGGTACCCTTGGCGGCGTCGTGCAGTACGACCGATAGCGCGCCCTCGGTGGTGGCGTGCGCATCACCGAAGCTGGCCACATCGACACCGAGCAGCTTGAGCTTGGTCGACATGTCGGCGCCGGGGAATTCGCCTGCGCCGCCGAGCAATCGGTCCGCGACGATCTCGGCGGTGGTGTAGCCGGGGGCGACCAGGCCGTAGCAAACACCTTCTACCGCGGCACATTCGCCGATCGCGTAGATATTCGGATCGGAGGTCTGCAGACCGAGGTCGGTGATGATGCCACCGCGCGGGCCGACCTCGATGCCGCTGTCGCGGGCGATCTGGTCGCGCGGTCGGACACCAGCGGAGAAGACCACAAGTCCGGCGTCGATCACCGTGTCGTCGGAGAGCGTAACCTTCAGGCGCTCAGCCGATTCCGCATCCGCCACGGTTTCGATCGACGAGGTGCCGACACCGGTGTGCACCTGCAGTCCGAGATCGGTGACCAGCTTCTCCAGGATGGCGCCACCACCCTCGTCGACCTGGGCGGGCATCAGGCGGGGATTGAACTCCACCACATGCGGCGTCATGCCGAGCAGGCGCAGCGCGTTGGCCGCTTCCAGACCCAGCAGGCCACCACCGACGACGACACCGGCCGCACCGGGTCCGGCCGCCGCGGCGGCTGCGCGGATGCCGTCGAGGTCATCGATGGTGCGGTAGACGAAGCACTCCGGCAGCTCGTGACCCGGGACCGGCGGCACGAACGGGTACGAACCGGTCGCCAGCACAAGTGCGTCGTAGGCGATGGTGTCGCCCGCCGAGGTGGTGACCTTGCGCGCATCGCGGTCGATGGACTGCGCAGTCTGGCCCAGGCGCAGCTCGACCAGCTCGTCACCGGCGTATTCGTTACCGGGCAGCGCCAGCGCGGCGGCATCCCAGCTGCCGACGTACGACGAGAGTCCGACGCGGTCGTAGGCGGGCAGCTGCTCTTCGCTGAGGATGACGACCTGCCACTGGCCTGCCTCGTCCCGGGACCGCAGCGCCTCCACGAACCGGTGCCCGACCATGCCGTGGCCGACGACCACGACGGTCTTGCGCTGGGTGGGGTCGACTGTCGAGTTCATGACTGTCCTCCGTTGGTGATTCGGCGTCAGGCTCGGGCCGACGTGCTGGTGGACTGGGACGGGCTGCCTGCCTCGGCTTCGAGGACGAGCGCCTCGGCCTCCGCGACGACCTCGGAGTCGACGACGCCGCGTGGGCGGCGCAGGAACACCAGATAGGTCACCGCGGCGCAGGCCACGTAGAAGGCCATGAAGACCCAGAACGCGGTGGTCGCCGATTTGGTCGAGGCGTAGGAGGAGCGCAGGACGAGGTTGATCCCGACGCCGCCGAGCGCACCGATCGCGCCGACGAAACCGATGAGCGCACCGGAGGTGTTCTGCGACCAGGCGGCCTGGGCGGTCGGACTCGCGTCCAGGCTCTTGGATTTGGCGTCGAAGACCGACGGGATGATCTTGGTGACCGCGCCGTTGCCGATACCGGACACCACGAACAGCGCGATGAATCCGGCCACCAGCGCCGTCATCGCGGCGCCGCTCGGCACACCGCCGCTGCGGTCACCCGCGGTACTCGCCACACCGACCAGCACGGCGGCCGCGGTCATCACGGCGAAGGTGTAGAAGGTCACCCGGCTGCCGCCGATCCGGTCGGCCAACTTGCCGCCGTACGGCCGGGCCAGCGAACCGAGCAGCGGGCCGATGAAGGCGATCTGCGCGGCATGCAGTGCGGCCTGCGCGACGGTGTCGCCACCGGCCTTGAAGCTGATCTGCAGCACCTGGCCGAAGGCGAAACTGTAGCCGATGAACGAACCGAAGGTGCCGATGTAGAGGAAGGCGATCGCCCAGGACTGCGGCACCTTGAGCGCCGTGATCATGTAGGAGAGATCGGCCTTCTGGTTCTTCAGGTTGTCCATGAACAGCGCGGCGCCGACACCGGCCAGCGCAACGAGCACGAGGTAGATCGCGCAGATCAGTGAGGCGTAGCCATTGCCGAGGGTGGCGATGACCAGCAGGCCGACCAGCTGGATGACGGGCACGCCGATATTTCCGCCGCCCGCGTTCAGGCCGAGCGCCCAACCCTTCAGCCGCTGCGGGTAGAAGGCATTGATATTGGTCATCGAGGAGGCGAAGTTGCCGCCACCGAATCCGGCGAATCCAGCCACCACCAGGAAGGTCGTGTACGAGGTACCCGGCTGATTGATGAAGTACAGCGTGAGCAGCGTCGGAATGAGCAGCAGCGTCGCACTGAAAATGGTCCAGTTGCGACCGCCGAAGCGCGCCGTGGCCACGGTGTAGGGAATGCGCAGAAACGCACCGACCAGCGTCGGCATGGCGACCAGGAAGAACTTGCCCGCCGGATCGATGCCGAACTTATCGGTGGGCATGAACAGCACCATGACCGACCAGATGGACCACACCGAGAACCCGACATGCTCGGCGAAGACCGACCAGATCAGATTGCGCTTGGCAATGTCTTTGCCACCGGCCTCCCAGGCCGCGACATCCTCGGCATCCCAATGCTCGATGTTGTGGTTACGCGTCAGCGTGCTCAACAGGGGCCTCCCAAAATCGGTTAGCCCCACGGTAGGAAACGGGTATTGCCGAAATGCTGCCCCAAATGACCGTCAAATCAACGGTTGCTCACGATTCCCGGGAAAGCAGGGTGAGTTTCAACGAAATGTTTCGGGCAGGTGACACACCGGTTTCCGCACGTCACAAACAGCCGATCTTCGAAGTAATAGCCGGTGAGGTGGTGACGCGCACCCGTCACGGTGTGCTCTGTCGCACACAGCATGGCCGCCTCCGCACAGCCTCGCAACTCGAGCTGTGAGAAGGCGGACTATTCAATTCCAGGTGTCTTCGAGCATGCGCGGCTTGCATGCCTGCCATGCGCCGGTGAGGAGCACCAGTACCGCGACGACGAGCATCGCGAAGGGCGCGGCCCAGCCCTCGGTCGCGCTGTGCAACATGCCGAACAGCACCGGACCGACGCAGGCCACCGCATATCCGACGCCCTGGGTGAAGCCCGACAGCGCGGCCGAACCCTGCGGGGTCCTGGTGCGCATATTGATCAGTGTCAGCGCCATCGGAAAGGTGCTCGGGCCGAGGCCCAACAGCACGACCCACAGCAGCGGCATACTCATCGGCGCGATCAGCAGACCGGCGAACGCGGTGAAAAAGAAGACGGCACAACCCACTACGAACGGGAACGGATTGCGGAACCGCGCCACCACCGTCGGAGCGGTGAACGCCGACACCAGACCGACCAGCGCGAACACGCCGACCATGGTCCCGCCGAATGCGGCACTCGCACCCGCCTCGGACAGGATCTTGGGCAGCCAGGTGAACATGGCGTAAGTGGTCAGCGAGGTCATGCCGAACATGCCCGCCATGCCCCAGGCCACCGGCGAACGCCACACCTCACCCTTGGGCTCCTTGGTCCGCGGCGGCAGCGCGGTGCTGTCGCCGCGATCGTGGCCGCGGCGATCGCGCAGCACACCGAGCCACGGCAGCGCGGCCGCGAAGCCGAGAATCGCCCACAGCCCCAACGAGATCCGCCAGCCGTGCGCCTCGGCAACCGGCACCGCGATCAGCGCGGGCACCACGGTGCCGAGCTGGACCATGGTGATGTACAGCGAGCTGACCACCGCGAGCCGGTCCGGGAAATAGCGCTTGACCAGCGGCGGGATCACCACATTTCCGATGCCCATACCGCCGAGGGCCAGCGCGGAGAAGATCAGCAGTTCGGCCGTACCGCCGACCACCGCCCGGATCAGCATGCCGAGTCCGGCCATCAGCATCGCGACGAGTGCGGTGCGCTCCAGCCCGATTCGGCGCACGAAAAGCGGGGTGAGCAGACCGGAAACCGCGAACATCAGCGTCGGGATCATGCCGAAGACACCGACGACGGCCGTCGAGTAACCGATATCGGCGCCGATGCGCTCGGCCAGCGGCGAGAACGCGGTGACGGCGACCCGGAGGGTGAGCGCGGACATCACAATGGCGGCGAGGACGAGCAGTCGCCCTTCCGTCAGTGCGCGTTTGCGCCGCTCGACCCGGACGTATTCCGGGCCAGTCGTGGTTTCCGGGAGAGCTGCAGTCACCGCGAAATCATAGGATGACCCCATGATAGGAGGCAAGGATTTGTGACGGGCGGTACTCTGATGCCGTGCAACCCGTCCGGCGGACCAGCCTCATTGCCCAGGTAACCGAGCAGCTGCGTGCCGAAATCCGTTCCGGCCGTTGGTCTATCGGCTCCCGAATCCCTACCGAACCGGAGCTCACCGAGCTCACCGGAACCGGGCGAAATACGGTACGCGAGGCCGTGCAGGCTCTCGTCCACTCCGGGATGCTGGAGCGTCGCCAAGGCTCGGGCACCTATGTCATAGCGGCCTCGGAAGTCGGCGGCACCCTCGCGAAGTACTTCGCCGATGCGGAGGAACGCGATGTGCTGGAGCTGCGCATGGCCCTGGACACCAATGCCGCAGCACTGGCCGCGCGTCGACGCGACGAGACCGATATCGCGAATCTGCGGCGGCTGCTGGAGGAACGTAGCCAACAGCACTGGGACGAACAGAATCTCGCGGCCATCGAAGCCGATGTGGAACTGCACCGCGCGATCGTCGTCGCCAGCCACAACGCGGTATATCTCGAGTTCTACGATTCGCTGCTGCCGATTATCGAACAGGTGATCCGGGCACGGTCCGCGAAATCCGACGATGCCTACGACGCCGAGCACAATGAATTGGTGCAGGCCGTTATCGATGGCGATCCGGACCGAGCGGCGCAGGCCGCACAATGCTTCCTCGCCTCGCTGATCGCCGAATACCCGGACCGCTAGACTTCTGGTCAACCGACCGAGAACGTTTGCGTCCGACGAGGTAACCAATAGGTCACCGAGCGGCTCGCCACCATGTGAGTCGGATTTGCCTGGAACGTCACTCGGGGCCATTCACACGCAACAACCAGCTCATACCTTTGTCTCGACCGCAGCTCGGCGAACCCACCGAGCCAGATCGAGAGGAAGCCGATGACTGCCGCAGTAGCTGCCACCGGCCAGCAGTCGGAAACCCCAGCATTTACGCACCAGAAAAGGGGCCGCTGGCTGGATCACTGGGAGCCGGACAACACCGAATTCTGGGAATCGGGCGGCAAACTCACCGCCCGCAAAAACCTGATCTTCTCCGTCTTCGCCGAGAATCTCGGCTTCAGCATCTGGGTCATCTGGGGCACCGTGGTGACCAGCATGGGTCTGGCGGGCTTCGACTTCCTGGCCGGGCTCGGCAAGGGCAATCCGACCGCGGTGAGCAATGCCCTGCTGCTGACCTCGACCCCGACGCTTGTCGGTGCGGCACTGCGCATTCCGTACACCTTCGCCATTCCGAAGTTCGGCGGACGCGCATTCACGGCGTTCAGTGCGGCCATGCTGCTCATCCCGACGCTGGGCCTGGCCTACTTCGTCAACCACCCCGGCACCCCCATGTGGGTGTTCATGATCCTGGCCGCGCTGGCCGGCTTCGGCGGCGGCAATTTCTCCTCGTCGATGGCAAATATCTCGTTCTTCTTCCCGGAAGGGAAGAAGGGGGCGGCCCTCGGTATCAACGCCGCGGGCGGCAATCTCGGTGTGGCGCAGACCCAGTTGGTGCTGCCACTGCTGATCACCCTCGGCACGCACATCATGGCCAAGGATGCGGCGGGCTACCGCTTCGGTATAACGCTATCGGTGCTGGTCTGGGTGCCATTCATCCTGATCGCCATGTTCGGTGCGCTGCGGTATATGGACGCCATCAGCACCGCCAAGGCCGACGGCAAATCCTACAAACTGGCGCTGACCAATAAGCACACCTGGGTGATGTCGTTCCTCTACGTCGGCACCTTCGGTTCGTTCATCGGCTTCTCCTTCGCGTTCCCGACGCTGATCAAGGCCAACTTCCCGGATCTCGCCAAGATCGGCTGGATCACCACTCTCGGTAACCTCGCCTTCCTCGGCGCGCTGGTCGGCTCGTTCAGCCGTCCGTTCGGCGGCTGGATATCCGATAAGGTCGGCGGCGCCAAGATGACCATTTATGTCTTCGGTGGCATGGCGGTAGCGTGCGTGCTGATCATGGCCGGATTGCAGGCCAAGAGCTTCCCGCTCTACCTGATCGCCTTCCTGCTGCTGTTCGTGCTGACCGGTATCGGCAACGGCTCGACCTACCGGATGATCCCGTCCATCTTCAGCGCCGAGGCCAAGAAGTACGCCTCCGAACACGGACTCGATCTCACCGACGCCACGGCTTCGGCCAAGCGTCAGGCCGGTGCCGCGATCGGTGTCATCGGCGCGATCGGCGCGTCCGGCGGCTACCTGCTCCAGCAGGCACTTCGCCTGTCCAACATCAACTTCCACAGCATGAACCCGGCCTTCTGGGCCTACGCCGGCGCCTTCCTGGTCATGGCCGCGGTCACCTGGTTCTTCTACCTGCGCTCCTCATTCGCCATGACCCGCGTACCCTCCCTGGCCTACGCGAACGTATAACCACATCACCCGCAAGACCCGAATGCCGCGCTGGAAGAGGTCCCCAGCGCGGCATTCGGCCGTCGGTGTCGAATCACATTGCTATGGTGGATATCACGCCAAGTCAGTAGGCAGCACGAGGGGGCTCCGGCGAGATGGCACACATCCGCATCACCACCCGCGACTGAGTAGGGATCGCATTTGGCGGTCTCGGTCCGTCAACTGCGCCAGCACTTTACGCTGGAAAGCAGACTCACACCGGGAGAGTGAGCATTGGACAAATCCGAGGGGGCGGGGGAACCGGTGTTCCGGACCGCGCGATTGGCCGATCTCGACGATATCGCCGCGCTGGAGCGGGAGCACTTCGGCGATCTGTGCTACCCATATGTGACGCTGCGGCAACTGTTCGACCTGCACGGACCCGATTGGGTGGTGGCCGAAATCGGCGGCAGAGTGCGCGGCTACGCACTCGTCGGCGTCGGCACCCGCCGACGCGGCTGGGTAATGGGTCTCGCGGTCGCACCGAACTACCGCAACCGCGGCCTCGGCCGCGCTCTGCTGGATCGGGCGGTGACGAGTTGCCGCACCGCACAGGCGGATTCGGTGTACCTCACGGTGCGACCTACCGACCAGCGCACAGTCAAGCTGTACAAGAACGCCGGATTCCGTTGGGCCGGACATGAACAGCGCTATTTCGGCGCGAACGAACCGCGAGATGTGCTGGTGCACCGCATCGATCATTGGCCGACCACCTCGCAATTCCCCGGACCGAACGACAAGCGGTGGCTCAAGGGGGGTCGCGCACCAGATTGATAGTCGAATCACGTTGGTATGGTGGATATCACGTCGAAGGCGACGGCTGCTCCCGGGGGAATACACGATGACCGAATACGCGGGCCTATCCCAACTACCAGCTGCGGTCAATTCGATGACCATGCTGATCGATCGACACGCCGACCGGTACGCCGGTGAGATCGCCGAATACTTCCAACAGGCCGGAGCCGGATCCGAACAGCGGCTCCTCGACTCCTTCAACACCCACGTCGAGACATTGGAGCTCGACTACGACCCGGTGAAGATCTCTCAGCCCGGTGACAGCCTGGTCTTCTCCCATATCTACGCGGCGGCGCAGGAACCCGCCGCGGACGGCGACGGAGCGCTGCGCGCCCTGACGGCGCTGCTCGCAGCCGAGGTCGAATTCCGCGGACCACGACGGCTGAGTCGCACCCAGAACATCCGGATCGCCGAGATCTATGAGCATCTCGGCCGCGCGCTGGTCGGCGCCGACCTGCCCCAACATGCCGTACTGGCCTTCAAACGCGGGGTTGGACTGCACCGGGTCGAGGAGGACTTCGACGCGCAGGACCGCTGCGGGCACGCCTTGGCGCAGGCGCGCTGCCGCGCCGTCGACCCGGTCTGGAAGCGGATCCCGCATTGGACCCTGGAAGTGCTGTGCGGCTATGGCTTTCGGCCGTTCCGGCTGCTCGGCTGGATCGCCGCCGTGCTACTCATCGGCACCTTCGTACTGTGGACCACCGACGGCCAGCCCATCCCGACCGCGCTGCACATGTGCCTGATCAACTACCTGAATCCACTCGGTCTCGGCGATCTCGAGGACATCAGGGGCGCCGGACGGACACTCCTGGTCATCGAGGCCTACGCCGGACTCGTGCTCAACTCGCTGTTCTTCGCGCTGCTGGTCCGGCGATGGTTCCGGATCTGATGCCGCCGCGGCGGCTAGTCCGCGCTGTAGTCCTCGGTGCCGATCCTGGTGTGGCGCACCGCATCCAGTGTCGCCACCAGCACCCGATTGTGCAGCTGATCGATCAAGGCCCGCCGTCCCGCGGTGAAATCCGGATCGGTGTTCAGCTGCGTCCACAGTCCACGCAGCGCCGGTGGTGTATGCACGCCGGGGACCCACAGATGTGCCAGGTGGTGCAGCACCGGGGCCAGCACCGCCACCGACTCCGGACTGCCCGGTGCGAACAGATCGGACTGCTCCAGCGCCGCGGCGGTGACCGACAGCAGCCAATCGTGCACCGCGAGATCCTCACAGAACCGCTGCACGTCGGCCAGTTCCGCCTCGGTGCGCACGGTGATCAGCGCGGTGCGCACCGTATCGTTCTGCAACCGGAACCACACCACCGGCTGCGCCGGATCGCCGATCCGCGCCGCCCAGCGCAACCTGGTCGCCCCCGATTGCACCGGCGTGTTCTGGTCCAGGCGATGATCCATCCGGATGCGGCCGAGCAGCCGATTGGCGATCGACGCGAGATCGAGGGTGCCCCCCGGCGGCGGCCCCGCGGCCAGGAAGCCTTCCGCCAGCCGGGCGCCGGTTTCCGGAGTGACCTTGGTGATCACCTCGGATACGCCGACCTGGCTCAAATAGTGCGACCACGTCCGGCGCTGATCGCCCGCGGCTCGAACGACCCTGGTCCGTGCCGAACTCTGCAATACTCGCCCACCGACCACAACCGCATGCGTCGCCACCGTGCCGATCGCCCGCACATCGGTATGCGACGGCGCCGCCAACCGGCAATCCACCCCCTCGGCGGTGGTGGGCGAAACCGCGAGCGACATCGGCCGCTCCCGCCACAGCATCGGACGGCCCGGCACCAATTCGAGCAGTTCCTCGAGATCACCGCGCGACAGCGGCGTCGCCGCGGGCAGCAGGCAGGTGTCCACCTCACCGAACACGATGAGCGGGCCGACGGGAGTCCTGGCCTGTGCCGCACCGGCACGCACCAGCAGGCGCACGGCTCGGCCGCGGCGCAGCTGCCGCAGGTGCGGCGTCGAGCGGGCCGCGCGCATGCGGCGCGCGGCCGCATCGTTCGGTTCGTTCACGTCAGGATCCGTCCAGCAGGAAGTGGGTGAGGCGTTCGGTCACCTTGCGCGATACGTCGATTCCCTCCTCATGGCCCCTGGCGACGATCTGATCGACCACTTCGTCGTCGAGTTGGATGTGATCGAGTATTACCCGCACCGCGTGCTCGATACCCAGATATCGCTGCGGCAGCAGCGAAAGTGACCGATATGCGGCAAATGGTTTGGCCCGCGGATTCAGCTGGACCACCGCGGGCATCTCCCACCAACTGCCGGGCCATGGCATATCCGGCTCCCACAACTGCGGCTCGACCACCGGCATACCGTCGAAACGCAGCATGCCCATTCGCAGCAACTGCCAGATGGCGGCCAGATACGGGCAGGACCATTTGGTGAAGACTTCCTTGCGTCCGTTCACCTTTCGGGACTGCTTACTCCACATTTCGACATCGAGAAAAATCGAATGCTCGCGCCGCCCGAACTCCTCGGCCGGTTCGTACGGTTCGTCGTGCATGGCCTGCTCCGAGGGATCATCGGATGCGCGTCGCCCATTGCACAGCCAGCCGGATTCCGCGGTGGGTGGCCTGCGGCCGTTCGCACCCTCGGGCGGTTCGGCCACGATACGGGCCCGGACCAACTCGGCCAGTTCGATACGCGGCGCGCTCACCGCGCCGTATTCGGCGGCCGGCACCTCCCAGCAGCCCGCCTCGCGCGCCAAATAGTCGATGGTCAAACCACATTCGTCGGCATTGCGCAGCAATTTGTCGAGGATTTCCCCGGGATTGGTATCGGATCGGAAATAGTCGTCGACCAGAAAGCAGGTGCTCACCCGGGCACGTGGCCCGAATTCGATTTTCGTGGCCTCGGTGAATGCCGTAACGAGCGGCACTATCCGACGAAACTGCGCGCGAATCTTCTCCTCACCATTGGCCAGATCGTGCATATAGAAGTGTCCGACCTCGATCGACACATGGGAAAGCGGCACCTTGGCGACGCGCGGGTGCTCGGTGGCCTCGCTGTAGCCTGCGGCATGCTCCATGTGCTCGAAATCCCTTTCCTCCGATGGTGTTCTCGAGTTCGGTCGATTCAGATTCGGCGCCAGGTGGCTGGATCGAGCACGCGATCGGCGAGCGTGTCGAAGGCCTCGACGGTTGCCTTGTTGGCAATTTCCTTCTGCACGTCGATATCCAGAATCAGCTGTTCGCGCCATTGCAATACCGGCTCGACCGGGGTCTCGCCGAGCATCGCGCTCGCACCGACCTTGTTCGTCGATGCCAGCCGTTTCAACATGGAGTCCTGTTGATGCAACCAGGCCGCCTGCGGCCCAGGGGATTCGGTCGCCTCGTTCAATTGCGGCACCGCGGTGCGCACGTACCGGATGTTGTCCAGCAGTATCTCGGGATCGTGGCCCGCGCCCGCGCCGCAATCGAGCAGTCCGTACCGGCCGCGTACCAGACCGTGTGCGGCGATGATGTGCTGACGGGTCCAACGATGAAATACCAACCAGCGCACCGTTCGCGCAGCCAGCTGCGGCAAGGCCGTTGCCTTGAGCGCGATTTCCATCGCCACCGAGCGCCCCGCGCTGAGATCGACAATGCAGACGTCGAAGTCCTGATCGAGCTCGAGCAGCAGCTTGGCACAGTTGTCGAGGGTGCGGTCCTCGATTTTGGTGAATTCCGCGCCACCGGCATCGCCGGGCAACAGGAACAGTTTGCCGGTGCGCGTGCGCATCTTACGTAGTTCGCGTCGATCGGTGTTGTCGCGCACATCGATTCGCGTCGCGACACCTGCCCTACCGAGCAAATAGGAATGCAGCCCGTCGCCGCTGGAGATGCCGCGCTCCGCACCACTGATCTCGAAAAGCGCACCCGCGGTCGGGGAACCGAAATCGAAATCCAGATAGGCGACCCGCTTACCCCGCACACACATCCGATACGCGAGATTGCAGCTGGTCACCGAGCGGCCGGTGCCGCCCTTGTCGGAGGTCGCGAACACGATCATGCGCTAGGGGTTCCTTGTCGCATCGCGGCGGGCGGCGGCCAGTCGGTCCAGTTCCCGCAGGGCGTCGAGGGCGTGCACAAAGGTGGTCGCGGAATCCTCGCGCACCAAGCGCCTCGCCTGGTCGATATGGTCCTCCACGCGATCGAGCGCGGCCCGATTTCCCGAGGTGTCATCGATGCTCACACCGAGCATTTCCTGATCGAACCGATGCTCGGCGGTATTCAGCATGACCCGTGCGACGTCCTGCAGATCCGGCCAGTTGGGCGGCGGTTCACGATAGGTCCGGTCCGCGGCCACCAGGCATTCGATGACTCGTTCGGTCATGTACCACGACGGCTTTGTGACCTCGGCATCACCGTTCTCGCCGAACGCGCCCGCCGGATCGTCCCATAGTCCGGGCGCTCCGGCCCGTAGCATGCGCCGATCCAGATGCTCCATCACCGATCTGGCCAATTCCATCAGCTTGTCACGGGCCGCGACATTGTTGGACAGCCTGGCCGCCTGCAGCATTCGCTTGAGCAGCACCGCCGAGAAGTCCGAAACCTCCCACTGCAGCGTCGGTCCGTCATCGATGCCCTCACTGCCCCGCAGGGTCAGTCGCACGCCCGGAGTGTGCAGCGCGACCGCGGGGTCCTCGCGCATGGTCCGGCGAATGATCCTGCCCCGGCCGGCCAATTCGTCGAAAATGGCCACGGCCCTTGTCAAGTCGTCATCGGATGCGGTGCGCGCGACCAGATCCTGGATCAGTACCGCAGAGACGATGAGACTGAAGTAGTCCGACTGCTCGTCGTCGGAGGTACGCCACGGAATATCCTCCAGTGGCCAACTGCCGGAGCCGAAGCGCGCGACCGTCGACCAATAGCGCTGGGTCAGCTCCCATCGGGTGCGCAAGGCCTGGGCCAGCCGATGCTGTTTCTCGTCGAGCAGACCGAGCTCACCGGTGCGCGGGGAGACCAGGTCGTTGATGCCGTCCAGTGCGACGACCGTGAAATAGAGGTACGGGCGCGGATCGGCGATCCCCTTCTCACTCGCGATCTGCGCCTCGACGAAGTCGACCTCGGTAGCGTCGCTGGCAATCCCCCAACTCCACCCGCATTCGAACAGCAGATTCTCGTCCTCGAGCTCCTTGACCGATTTCTCCTGGCCCAGGGTGACATCGCTGCGCAACCGCGCCCGCACCCGTTCCAGACTGCGCCGCACACCGTCGACCATGGCCTGCTCGGGTTCGCCGGTCTGGTTCAGCATTCCCAGAATCGCCTGTCCCTCACGCGATTTCGGCTTAACGGTATTGACGACGAAGCTGCGGACCAGTCCGGTCATCGCCGCGGTGAGCCGCGCACTGAGCTGACCGGAGAGATAATCGATCCGCTCTGTCAGCTCCCCGGGTCGCGCCCAACCGCGGAAGGCGCGCAGGAAGCGCAAGCCCGCCATACAGACAGTCAGCGACATCGAATACGAGTCGACGACCTCGATGCCGCGCTGTGCCGCATTGGGTTCGCGCTCATCGGCGGAGCGCAAATAACTGCCCGCGGAGAAATTCGGCTGCCCGTCGTCACGGGTGTTCTGCTCGATATAACGCTCGAGCAGCCACACAACGAAGCTGCCGATCTGCTTCGGACCACCGAGCGGTTCGAGGACAGAACTGACGTCGTCCTCCATGCGATCCGGATTGTCCAGTGCGAAGATATCTATCTCGGTAGCCGGATACAGCAGGCAGAGCAACTGTTCGGAATCGCTGATAGAGTTGGCCTCCATCCGACCGCCCCAGCGCCACTCCTCACCATCCCAGCACGCGGCGAGCATGGCGCGCCACACATCCAGAATCTGTTGTCTCGGTTGGATTCTCACCTGCCGCCGTCCTCACCCCAAGTCGCAGGCGCGCCGCTCCTCACCGCGTCCACGAACGTCAAATTAGCACGGGCACAACGCTTACGCTGGCTCCACGAGAGTCCGATCCGGTTCCATTCCGGCATCACCTGAATCGGTCGCAAAGCCGTCCGAGCACGGGCAACCACACAGCATCCGATAGCCCGCAAAGCAGGTAAAGCAATCGCCACCTGATGGCGGTCGTCCGAGCATAAAGCAGCCGATGCGGCACACGACGCAGATCGAGTAACAGGGCGGTCGCGCGGTTGAGACGAAACTCAGAGCATCAGACGAACCATATCCGCAGTCCGCGCCAACCCCGGAAACGCTTCGGGGGTCGAGCGCGGGTGCAGCGCATGTACAGCAAGCCGAAACATGACCGCGCGCAACAACATCTGCGGCCACTCGGGTAAATCGGACCAGCGGTCGAGAAGGCCGTCGTCGGCGCCGCCCCAGGCGAGTGCGTCGATGACAATGACACCGGCAGCCCAGGCTGCCGGGCGCCAGTACGGGGTGATGTCGGTGAGGCCGGGGGTGAAGACTCCGGCGAAAAGTACCGTGCCGAACAGGTCTCCGTGCACCAATTGCGCAGGGGTTTGGACCGGCTTGCGCAGGGTAGCCAGTTGGCCGATCAGTTCCATGCTGCGCAGGCCGTCGGGAGAAGTTGCCGGAGTGATGCCACCGGCGCGCAGGCTTCGCAGCGGCACCGCCTCCCAAGCGGCACGATCGGCGGCGACGAAAACATCGACATCGACCCAGGGTGCGACCGGCGGCTGGACCAAGAACCGTGGTCGTTCCAACTGCGCCGTGGCCTTGTGTAGCCGCAGCGATACCGAGACGACCTCGTCATAGCGTGGCTCGGGCACACCCTCCAGATAGGTATCCGCGCGCCAACCGGATACCACGTAGCGGCCGTCGGTGGCGCGCACGGGGCGAGCCAGGCGTAGACCGTCCACCTTCAGGGTTTCACGGACCTTCGCCGACCACGCCGCCCTGGCGTGATCGGCGATCGGGCTCAGCACCACGTCGCCGAGCCGCCAGCCGCCATCCCAGTCTCCCAGCGAAACCGGGGTCACTTCGCGCAGTCCGAACGTGGCGCGCACGTGCTCGGGGGGTTCCACAGAAGTCACGGCCGTACGGTACCTGTGTTGAATTTGGCACGCCTGCGGCGCGCCGTGGGCTCTGTCTTTGGCCGCGCCTGCGGCGCGGCGGGTTCGCGGCCCCCTGGTGTCTCGCGTCCGAGCCGTCGAGACTCGCGACTTCGTCGCATGCGCT
>NZ_JBFANH010000038.1:0-72720 GCF_040674755.1 Nocardia sp. NPDC049737
AGACGGGCCGCGAACGGGTTGCTCGTAAGACTCGCTTCGTCGTGGTTGCGTCGGCGAGGGGAGCTCGCGTCTGCGGCGCATGCGCTTCGACGGCTCGGACGCGAGACACCAGGGGGCCGCGAACACGCAGCGCCGAAGGCGCTGCCATTAAACACAGTTCCAGCGGGCGAGGGTTTCGGTCTTGTACTCATCGAAATAGCCGCCCTCGATGCTCTCGCGAATCCGGTCGACGAGCCGAATCGTGAAGCGCTCGTTGTGAATTGTGCACAGCGTGGAGGCGAGCATCTCCTTGGCCTTGAACAGGTGGTGGATATAGGCCCGGGTGTAGTTCGCGCAGGTGTAGCAGTCGCAGGTGTCGTCGATCGGGGTGAAGTCGCGACGGAATCGGGCGGTATTGATATTGAATCTGCCCTCGGCGACATAGATCGCCGCATTGCGCGCGACCCGGGATGGGTTCACACAGTCGAAGGTGTCCGCGCCGTTCTCCACCGCGACGAAGATGTCCTCCGGTTCGCTGATGCCGAGCATATGCCGCGGCTTGTCCTCGGGCAGTTCATCGCAGCACCAGCCGACAATGGTGCCGAGATTGTGCTTCTCCAGCGCACCGCCGATGCCGTAGCCGTCGAAACCCGTTCCGGCACTGCCGCGCAGCGATTCCAGTTCCCGGCAGGCCTTGCGGCGCAGGTCTTCGTATTGCGCGCCCTGGATCACCGCGAACAGCGCCTGATATGGGCGATGTGTGCGCGCGGCGGTCAGTCGTTCGTGCTCGTCGATGCAGCGCTGCGCCCATTCGTGTGTTCGCTGCAGCGACTTCTCCTGGTAGGCACGGGTATTCAGCAGGGTGGTCAGCTCGTCGAAGGCGAACATGATGTCCGCGCCGAGCTGATGCTGGATGCCCATCGAAACCTCGGGTGTGAAGCGGTGTTTCGAACCGTCGAGGTGTGAGCGGAAGGTGACGCCGTCATCGTCGACGGTGGCCAGGCGCTCCTTGCCCGCGGCGATCACGTCATCGCTTCGGACGTCGACCGCCTCCATGGCCAGTACCTTCTTGAAGCCGACACCCAGTGACATCACTTGGAACCCGCCGCTATCGGTGAAGGTCGGGCCGGGCCAGTTCATGAATTTGTGCAGCCCACCCGCCTCGTCCACGATGTCCGGTCCGGGCTGCAGGTACAGGTGGTAGGCATTCGCCAGCAGCGCCTGCGCACCGAGTTCCCGCATGGTCTCCGGCAGCACCGCCTTCACTGTCGCCTTGGTGCCGACCGGAATGAATGCGGGCGTCGCGATATCACCGTGCGGTGTACTGATCACGCCCGATCGTCCGTGCCGCCCAGCCAAGCGGGCGCCGACGGTGAACGAGAAGGATTCGGGCTCAGACACCCCGCCATCTTCCCAGCCCGACATCCGCGGCAACGTCGGCCCCCGGTTTGACCAAGCCGCACTGACGGCAGTCGAATGGTTGCTCGGAAGCAGTTCGGGAGCGACCTTTCGACTACCCTCGGCGGCCTTACTTGCCTAGGCGTCGGCGGCCGCGGCGGCGAACTGGGCGTTGTAGAGGCGGTAGTAGGCGCCACGTTCTTCTAGGAGACGCTCGTGGGTGCCGTGTTCGACGATGCGGCCCGCTTCCATGACGACGATCAGGTCGGCGTCGCGGATGGTGGACAGGCGATGGGCGATGACGAAGCTGGTGCGGTCGCGGCGCAGGGCCGCGGTCGCGTGCTGGACCAGCGCCTCGGTGCGGGTGTCGACCGAACTGGTCGCCTCGTCCAGGACCAGGATGGACGGTTTGGCCAGGAAGGCACGGGCAATGGTGATCAGCTGCTTCTCACCGGCGCTGACGCCCGCACCCTCCTCATCGATGACCGTGTCGTAACCGTGCGGCAGCGCGTGTACGAAGCGGTCGACATAGGCTGCGCGGGCGGCCTCGAGGATATCCGTCTCGCTCGCATTCGGATTGCCGTAGGCGATGTTCTCCCGAATGGTGCCCTTGAACAGCCATGTGTCCTGCAGCACCATGCCGATCCTGGAGCGCAGGTGATCGCGGGTGATCTCGGTGATATCGACGCCGTCGATGGTGATGGTGCCCGCATCGAGTTCGTAGAACCGCAGCAGCAGATTCACCAGGGTGGTCTTGCCCGCACCGGTCGGGCCGACGATGGCGACTACATGTCCCGGCTCGGCTACCAGCGACAGCCGTTCGATGACCGGCGTCTCGGGTTCGTAGCGGAACGACACCGCCTCGAACTCGACCCGGCCGCGATCGACCGGCCGGGTGTTCTCCATGACCGGATCCGGCGACTGCTCCTCGGCATCGAGGATTTCGAAGATCCGCTCGGCCGATGCGACACCGGATTGCAGCAGGTTGGCCATCGCACCGATCTGGGTCAGCGGCTGGCTGAACTGCCGGGAGTACTGGATGAAGGCCTGCACCTCACCGAGCGACAGATTGCCGGTCGCTACCCGCAGGCCGCCGACCAGCGCCACCAATACGAAGTTCACATTCCCGAGGAACATGATCGAGGGCATGATCAGCCCGGAGATGAACTGCGCCTTGAAACTCGACTCGTAGAGATCGTTATTGCGCTTATCGAATTCCTGTCCGACTTCGCGGCTGCGCCCGAATGCGGTGACCACCTCATGCCCGGTGAAGGCCTCCTCGACCTGGGCGTTCACCATGCCGGTGTACTTCCACTGATTCACGAAGTGCGGTTTGGAGCGTTTGGCGATCTGCGTGGTGACCACGATCGCGGCGGGCACGGTGAGCAGGGCGATCAACGCGAGCAGCGGCGAAATCCAGAACATCATGATCAGGATGCCGATCACCGAGAACAGCGAAAGGATCAACTGGCTCATGGTTTGCTGCAGGGTCTGCGACACATTGTCGACGTCATTGGTGACCCGGCTGAGCAGGTCGCCGCGCGGTGTGGAATCGAAGTAGCGCAATGGAAGTCGATGGATCTTGTCCTCGACATCGCTGCGCAGCCGTTTCACCGTGCGGTTGATGACGATATTGAGCAGGTAGGACTGCAGCCAGCTGAAGACCGCGGCGCCGATGTAGAGCAGCAGCACCAGCATCAGCACCCGGCCGACCGCGCCGAAATCCACACCGACGCCCGGGGTGACATCCATCGCGCCGAGCATGTCGGCGAGGGTGTTGTTGCCCGAGGCCCGCAGGCGCTGGATCGCCTCTTCTTTGGTGATGCCACTGGGCAATTGGCGACCGACCACACCGTCGAAGACCACATTGGTGGCCTTGCCGAGGATGTAGGGGCCCAGCGTATTCAGCACTACCGAGATGATCGCGAGCGCGACGATCGCGCCGACATAGACGCGCTCGGGCACCAGCCTGCGCAACAGCCGCTGCAGCGATGGACCGAACGATTTCGCCTTCGCATCCGGCGCACCGGGATTCACCGCTCCGGGTCTCATCGGATCTCCTCTCGCCGGGTCCGATGCCCGTCACCGGTGGGATCGGGCGGCGCTCCGTTGCGTTTGGCGAGCACGACGGTCTCATCGGCGCCGAGCTGCGAGGCGACGATCTCCTGGTATTCCGCGCAATCACGCATCAACTGCTCATGGGTGCCGATCCCGGCCATGACGCCGTCCTCGAGCACCACGATCTGATCGGCATCGCGGATGGTGGTAACCCGTTGCGCCACAATGATTACCGAGGCGTCTCTGGTCTCCGGCCGCAATGCTTCGCGCAGTCGGGCATCGGTGGCGACATCCAGTGCGGAGAACGAATCGTCGAACAGGTAGACCCGCGGCTTCTTCACCAGCGCCCGCGCGATCGCCAACCGCTGACGCTGCCCACCCGAGACGGTGGTGCCGCCCTGCGCGACCGGCGTCGCCAAACCCTGCGGCATATCGCGCACGAAGTCGGCGGCCTGCGCGATCTCCAGACATCGCCACAGTTCCTCGTCGGTGGCGTCCGGATTGCCGTAGCGCAGATTGCTTGCGATGGTGCCGGAGAATAGATATGCCTTCTGCGGCACCAGTCCGATCTGTTCGCGCAGCACTTCGAGGTCGATATGACGGACATCGGTGCCGCCGATGTAGACCGCGCCATCGGTCACATCGATGAGCCTGGGAATCAGATTGAGCAGTGTCGTCTTGCCCGCACCGGTGGAGCCGACGATGGCCGTTGTCGTTCCCGGCTCGACCTGGAACCGGATCGCCGAGAGCACCGGTTTCTCCGCGCCGGGAAAGGCGAATTCGGCGAATTGCAGATCTACCTGCGCCGGGTCACCTTTGAACGGCTGCGGCAGCCGCGGCGGCAGCACCGAGGTCTCGGTCTCGAGCACCTCCCCGATCCGGTCGGCCGAGACGGCCGCGCGCGGCGCCATCATGGCCAGGAAGGAGGCCATCATGACGGCCATCAGGATCTGCATGATGTAGGACAGCATCGCGGTGAGCGAGCCGATCTGCATTTTGTCTTCGTTGATCAGATGTCCGCCGAACCAGATCACCGCGACGGCGGTGATATTGCTGATCAGCATCACCAGCGGAAACATCAGCGCCATCAGCCGTCCGACCCGCAGCGAGGATTCGGTGAGTTCGGTATTGGCCACCCCGAAGCGCCAGGTCTCCTGCCGTTCGCGCACGAACGCGCGCACCACGCGGATACCGGTGATCTGCTCGCGCAGTACCCGATTGACCTCGTCGATGCGGTGCTGCATATCACGGAAGCCGGGCACCATCTTCGCCACGATGACGCCCATCGAAATGGCAAGTGCGGGCACCGCGATGAGCAACAGCCAGGACAGCCCGAGATCCTCGCGCAGCGCCATGAAGATGCCGCCGATGCACATGATCGGCGCCATCACCAGAATGGTCGCCGACATCACGATCAGCAGCTGAACCTGCTGAATATCGTTGGTATTGCGGGTGATAAGCGAGGGCGCGCCGAAGATGCCGACCTCGCGCGCGGAGAAGGTGCCGACCCGATGCAGCACCGCGCCGCGCAGATCCCGCCCCGCACCCATCGCGGCCTGCGCACCGAGATAGACCGAGCAGGCCGATGCGATGATCTGGACACCGGTGACCGCGAGCATCCACAGACCGGTGGTCCAGATGTAGCCGATATCACCCTTGGTGACACCGTTATCGATCAGGTCGGCGTTCAAGGTCGGCAGGTACAGCATCGCGATGACCGAGATGAGTTGTAGGCCGACGACGCCCGCCAATTGGGCCCGGTAGGGGGCCAGATGAGTGCGAAGCAGTCTGATCAGCATGATGAAAAGGAGGCTACCGTCATTCCGTGTGGTCCGTCGCGAACATTCCTGACCAGCAGCGATGTTCGCGCGCGAGGCTTTCGGCCCGCATGATTCGATCCGAATTATCGCCGCGCCCAGGCAACGGGATCCTCGGTGAGCGTGCCGATGAATCCGGGCAGCCGATCCTGCGCGATGTCGTCGATGGAGACGTTCTCCAGTACCGCACGGATATTCACCCGCAGCGCGATCCATACCCGCTGCAACGGTTCGGCCGCACCCGGATAGCGCACATCCTCGGGACGCTCACCGCGCACCGAGGCCAGCGGGCCCTCGATCGCGCGGATCACATCGGCAATGGAGATCTGCGCGGCCGGGCGGGCCAGCCAATAGCCGCCGTCCGGGCCGCGCCTACTGGTCACCAGATCAGCTCTGCGCAATTCAGCGAGCACCGTCTCGAGCACCTTGGGCGGGATATGCTGCGCGGTCGAAATCGCCTCGGCCTTCACCACCGGCGCGACCTGCACGGCGACCCGATCCGAAGCACGGTGGGTCTGCGGTGCGCGGGCGATCTCCAATAGGGTCCGCACCGCGTAATCGACCCTCGCGGTGATGTGCACGGCGGCTACTCCCTGGCCTCTTCGGTGTTCGAACGAATCTACGCGGTATGGCAGCCGGTAAGAACACAAGTGGCCGCGTCCAGCAATGTGCGTTCCACCACGGAATCCTCCACGCCGGGCACGAGTTCGGTGGACAGCAGCGCAACCCCGAGCACTTCCAGTGCCGCACTGGCCCGCAGTTTGGTCACATCGTCGGCACCGGGTCCGGCAAGCCAGTCACGCAGCACCCGAGTCGAATCCATCATGTCCGGATACCGGTCGGCCATGACATTGATGATGGCGACGGTATCGCGCACACACAGCGCACCCGCGTCGCGATGGCGGATCATGCCGCGCAAATAGGCGCGCAAAACGGCTCGCACGCCCTCCTCGTCGTGCGGGACCGCATCGATATCCTCGATCACCGAGCGCATGTGATCCACGATCGGATCGACGATCGCCAGTAACAGATCTAACTTCGAGGCGTAGTGATAGTAGAGCGAAGCCTTTGTGATTCCTACCGCATCCGCGACCTCGCGCAGGCTCGTCTGCTCGAATCCCTTGGCTCCGAACAGCTTTACCGCGGCGTCGCGAATTGCCATTTTTGTGCCGCCACCTGCGACAACAGCGTCGCGTGCGTCACGAACGGTCATGGGATGATCCTCTCATCACTTATGCGCTGAGCTAACGTTGCCACCAGAATTGAGGTTGTACCTCCGCTTAGCCCCTGGGTAGTCTACCTACCGCACGGTAGGCAGAAAGCGTCAATTGGAGGCGGGGGTCGGCAGGGCAATCCCCGCGAGTGCTGTCTACGCGCCACGAACCAGCACGTAACCAGCCATCGCCATCGCTAGGAGAACCCTTCGTGTCCGTTTATCTGTATAGATGGGGAAAGTTCGCTTTCCGCAGGAAATGGATAGTGCTTCCGGTCTGGATCGTCCTGTTCCTACTGCTCGGCGGCCTCGGCGCGCAGCTCAAGGAGCCGATGACCAATGACTTCAGCATGCCGGCGCTGCCGTCCGCCCGTGCCAACGACATTCTCGACAAGCACTTTCCCGGCGCCTCCGACGCCTTCAAATTCGACGCCGTCACCGGCACCTATGTCATTGCCGCACCCGACGGTCAGAAGCTGACCGATCCGGCGAACCGGGCGGCGCTGGAGGCCTTCATCGCCAAACTCGGCACGCTCGACATCGTCGACCACAGCAAGCCGGTGATGAATCCGGTCGAGGCCGCCGAGAAGTCGGGCTGCATCACCGACCCGGATCCGTCCAAGTGCAGTGGCACACCACTGAACGTGCTCAGCAAGACCGATCCCGATTCGGTCGCCTTCTTCAGCGTCCCGTTCACCATCAAGAAGTTCACCGACGTCACCGACGCGCAGCGCGAGGCCGCCTACAACGTCGCCAGCGATGCCCGCAATGCCGGGCTGCAGGTGGAGATGAGCGGCTCGATCGCGCAGAAGAACGAGGGCCCCAGCGGTAAGTCCGAGCAGATCGGCATGGGCATCGCGCTGGTCGTCATGATCATCGCCTTCGGCGCCATCGTCGCCGCCTTCGTGCCGATCATCACCGCGATCGTCGGTCTCGGCGCGGCCACCTCGCTGATCTTCCTCGGTACCTCGATCATCGAGGTGCCCAGCTTCACCACGTTCCTCGCGTCCATGATCGGCATCGCCCTGTCGATCGACTACGCGCTATTCATTGTGTCGCGCTACAAACACGAACTGGCAGTGCAGGATTCACCGGAGGAAGCGGCCGGTACCGCACTCGGTACGGCGGGTTCGGCGGTGGTGTTCGCCGGTCTGACCGTCATCATCGCGCTCGGCGGACTCAGCATCGTCGGCGTGCAGTTCATGACGTTCATGGGTCTGGGTGGTGCGATCGCCGCGGCGTTCGCGGTGCTAACAGCCATCACGCTGATGCCAGCGCTGCTCGGTGCGTTCGGCCGGTTCCTGTTCAAGCCGAAGCTGCCGATCGTGGCCCAGCATGATCCCGAGGACGACAAGTCGGTCACCAATGGCATGCGTGTCGGCCGTCTGATCGGCAAGGCGCCCGCGGTCGCACTGCTGCTCAGCGTGGTCGTGCTCGGCTTGCTCGCCGCACCCGCCGCCGGTCTGAACCTCGGCTTGCCCGGCGATGACAGCCAGCCCAAGACCTCCACCATCCGCAAGGCCTACGAACTGCGCACCGAGGGCTTCGGTGAGGGCAGCAACGGCGTGCTGAATGTCGCGGTCGACCTCACCAATGTGCCCGCCGACCGGCGCGAGGCCGCGGTAACCGCCCTGCGATCCAAGCTCGCGTCCTACTCGGGCATGGATTACGTGACCGAGCCCAAGTGGAGTGGTGAGGACAAGGCGGGCGCGCTGCTCGACGGCGTGCCGAAGTCGGGTCCGAACAACCAGGCCACCAAGGATCTGGTCAGTGATGCCCGCGATGCCGAGGCGCAGATGCAGTCCGAGTACGGCATCGAATACGGCATCACCGGCACCACGGCGATCTTCGCCGATGTCGACCATGTGCTGCTGAGCAAGATCGTGCCGTATCTGGCGATCGTGGCCGGTGCCGCATTCCTGCTGCTGATCCTGGTATTCCGCTCGATCCTGGTACCGCTGACCGCGGCGCTCGGCTTCCTGCTCTCCATGGCGGCCACTTTCGGTGCGACGGTGCTGGTCTTCCAGGAGGGCAAGCTCGGGCTGATCGAGGATCCGCATCCGCTGGTCAGCTTCCTGCCGATCATGCTGATCGGCCTGGTGTTCGGCCTGGCCATGGATTACCAGGTGTTCCTGGTGACCCGGATGCGCGAGGAGTTCGTCAACGGCAAGTCGCCGAAGGACGCGATGGTCGCCGGTTATCACCACGGCGCCCGGGTCGTCACCTCGGCCGCGATCATCATGATCGCCGTATTCGGTTCCTTCTTGCTGGAAACCGATATCACCGCGAAATCCATGGGCTTCGCGCTGGCGGCGGGCGTATTGATCGACGCGTTCATCGTCCGGATGGTCGTGATCCCATCGCTGCTGGTGCTGATGGGCAAGTGGTCCTGGTGGATTCCGAAGTGGCTGGATCGGATCCTGCCGGATATCGACGTCGAGGGCGCGAAGCTGCGTGAGCTGCAGCAGCGGTCCGCGGAGACGGTCAAGGTGCCGGTCGGCGTGAGCTGATCGGAGCTGCTGGCTCGGCCCCGCACCCGAATTCGGATTCGGGTGCGGGGCCGAGTGCGTTTCGGGGGGCAACTGCGTTTTCGTGACGGTCGCGTGCCGAAGGCCGGGCCGAACGATCAGTCGACCCGAGCATCTGGTCCGTGACGCGCGCAATGCCGAGGCGCAGTTTGAATTCCGCATACGGGATGGGATACGGAATCACTGGCACCGCAGCGATTTCGAATTCGGAATGCTCCCACTGAATTTCGCCGATTATCGCTCGAATTCCACTGGGAGACAGGGGATTATAGACTGGGCTGCGGGAGGTTACATTCCTCGACTTTCGGGTTCACACCCATGTAGTTGAGCGGACCGGCCAGCGCCGTCACGGCAATGGTGCCGAACCCAGCACAGTTGATCGGGGCGCTGTCGAAGTAGTGGCGCTGACCCGCGGCGAGAATGCCGACGGCCAGCCAGATCAGCAGAAGCATGCCTAACAGTCGCGCACCAGCGGAAGGCGCTGGTCTGGGGTGGGTCACACGCTCGCGCATCGTCATCGCTTCCTTTCGCACTCGCGTACCAACTCGGATACCCGCACGCGAGACGATCACTCTCCGGCCGGATGAGCACTTGTGTCGACCACCACAGATCGGGCATCGATCGGCGAGGTAAGCACCGTTTTCGAGAAACCGACCGGTCCATTGTCTTTGCTTAGGGCACCTAGCTTCGGGCTGTGCAGGTTCAGCCACGTACGGCTCGCGCGGTGCCCCCGCCCACCCTTATCCTCGCCGCTATGGTCAGCAATCCAACTGGTTGCGGGCCAGGCCGAGTACCTGTTCGAGATCATCGGCGCCAGCACGAAGCCCGGCACTGTTCGATCCCCTGGTGCTCGCGGCGCTCGCCGGTGCTCTAGTCGCTGGTGCCGCACGCCAGCGAGCTCGAAGCGGCCGCCAGATTTCAGCGGCCACCTTCGGTGTGTGATGAGTCTGGAACCGGCGGCCGCAGGGGACTGCTTTTGCTCGGCGAAGATCTCGCGCTCGTTCAGTGCGTCGGTATCGGCCTCGTCATCATCGCCTCAGTGGGCGCGTCCGGCAGCGGCTCGACGAAAGCTACTGAACCACAGCGGGTTCTGGAGCCGGTGCCGATCTAAGGACTCGGTTGCGGGACATTGCAGTCGGCGATCTTCGGGTTCACGCCCATATAGTTGAGCGGGCCCGCGAGGACGGTCAGGGCGATCGTGCCGAAGCCCGCACAGTTGATCGGACCGCTGTCGAAATAGTGCCGCTGCCCCGACGCGACAACGCCGATAACCAGCCAGATCACGATCAGCACACTGCCAAGTTTCATTTCGCCCATATTCTCTCCCGCGAATCGCGCGCACGGGTTTCAGCGAATTATCGCATCGTGCCGCGGGCGGGCGGGCGCGCCCGACCGCACGGCATGTCGCCGCCCGGCAGAGCACGCCCTGAACCCCGAGGGTGGCCGAACCCTCGAAGCCCAGCCCTCAGGCGTTACTGACTGGGTTGGGGCACATTGCAATCGGCGACCTTCGGATTCACGCCCATGTAGTTGAGCGGACCGGCGATCACCGTCACCGCAATCGTGCCGAATCCGGCGCAATTGACCGGACCACTGTCGAAATAGTGCCGCTGCCCCGCGGCGACGACGCCGATCACCAACCAGATCAGCACCAGCACACTGCCGAATCGAAAATAGGGCTCTCTCATCAAACTCTCGCGAATCATTCATGCGCGGCTGGACTGCACCGCATCGTCGCAGCGCACCCTCCCCACGCTTACCTAATCGCCGTATACCCGCCCGCCGCCCACTTACCCAGGAACTCCGCAACCGGTGGATTCGTTGGTGCGACATGGCGGATTTGCTGGGCTGGTCCATCCCCGGGTGGGTCCTACTCCTGCTGGCCGTAGCCCTCTACGAAGCCCTGACCCGTAAACGCCGCAAACGCCGCACCCCCGTCTCCGGCACCTTCACCGACGAGTTCACCGCCATGTTCTACGCAACCAAGCGCATGGAACTGGACCACCGGGATTCGGTGTCAATGCTGCGCGACGAAGAAGCGCAAGGCGCACCGCCTGGGTTCGGCGTCGACCTGGATCGACAGACCGCCTTCCTGCGGCGGCAGGATCCACCCGCATCGTGAATCGGTGCGGACCGAAATCGGTTGCGCGATCAGTGAGTATCTCTCTGGAGGCAGGCGGATTACCATCGAAGTATGGGTGGTATGAGGATCCAAATTGCCGTCCGACGTCCAGAAGTGGTCACGTTCATCGATGCGCACAGCGACAATCGGACCGCGAGCGTCGTTGAGGCGCTCGAGCGCGCACAACGCCGCCGATTGCCCGAAGCCGAAGCGATCACCATCGGTGTGCGCCAGGCTTTCCCGGGCGCGGACTAGAAGCAACCGATCCACGGGACCCGGCCGAAAGCTGCGCCGGGCCCACGCGAAAACTTGTGCGCCACCGCTGCTGTCACCAAGGCCATCGCAAGATCTGTCACGAACAGCCCCCTTTCGTAGTCGCCGTCGCCACAGGCGAACTCGACACATCGAAGAGATAGCTGCGCGACTGGCGAAGCCCGGTAGTCACCGGCATGACGACGGGCGAGCCGGACCCGGTCATTGCCGGGTAGCCGGGAATTGAACCCGCGACTTTCGGCTTCCAGATCGAAAGCCGCCGAAATGCCTCCAGAATCGGCGAGCCGTACACCCCCGCCAATAGAAAAGGGCCTCGACCTGAGGAATCAGGTCGAGGCCCGCAGCGGTGGCGGAGGGATTTGAACCCTCGGAGGGGGGTTACCCCTCACACGCTTTCGAGGCGTGCTCCTTAGGCCGCTCGGACACGCCACCGCCGACAACCATACCGGACGGGGGTCGGATCGCTAAATCGGCTGTGGAGGAGGTGGGAGGGGTCAACGTTGGGGGCGGAAGAAAGCGTCGAGGAGGGCTGCGCATTCGGCTTCGAGGATGCCACCGCGGACTTGTGGGCGGTGATTGAGACGGCGGTCACGGACTACGTCCCAAAGGGAGCCGACGGCACCGGTTTTCGGTTCCCAGGCGCCGAAGACCAGGCGACCGACCCGAGCGAGCACCAGGGCGCCCGCGCACATGGTGCACGGCTCCAGGGTTACCGCGAGTGTGCAGTGTTCCAGCCGCCAACCGTCGCGGAGGACCGCGGCCGCGCGGCGCAGGGCGAGGATCTCGGCGTGCGCGGTCGGGTCGCCGAGGGCCTCCCTGGCATTGGCCGCGCGCGCGAGTTCACGCCCGTCGGCATCGAAGACGACGGCACCGACCGGCACGTCGCGATCGCCCGCATCGGCTGCGGCGGCGATCGCGGCCCGGACCATATCGGTGTCGTCGGTGAGCAAGCCCACGTCAGCGGGGCAGCTTGTCCAGCACCGCCGTGAGTTCGTTGGCGAAGCCGAGCCGCTGGGCGATCATGCCGAGCTGTTCATCCGGATAGAGATCGGTCTCGGCGAGGATCACGCTGAGCACAGGTTCCGGCAGGCCGAGGTCGGCGAGAACGCCGAGGTCGCCCTCCTCCCATGGCTCGATATCGTCGAGTTCGTCCGGATCAATGTCCGGAATTTCGATATTGAGGGCCTCGAGGACGTCGGCGGCGATGTCGTAGTCGATCGCGGCCGTCGCATCCGAAACCAGCATCCGGGTGCCGCTCGGCGCGGGCCGGAGCACGATGAAGAACTCGTCATCGATATCCAGCAATCCGAATACCGCGCCGGAACTGCGCAATGCCTTGAGTTCTGTTTCCGCTGCGGACAAATCGGTGAGCGCCGCCTGACTCAGCGGACTGCACCGCCATTTTCCTTCTTCGCGGACAACCGCCACTGCGAACCCTTCCACGTCGTCGTAATCATCCGACGCAGCCTTGTTCGTGCCCGAGCGCTGTGCTGCCATGGGCGCAACGGTAGTCGGCTCGAGCCGAAATGTTGAAGTCGTATGCGAATCTGTTCCAATGACTCCTGACCAGAAAGCACCGGTGTGTGTCCTCGGGGCAGGCTTGATCGGCGGTTCGCTGCTACGCGCCGCCGTCGGCGCGGGGTATGACGCGTGGGGTTACAACAGGTCAGAGCCGGGTGCGCAGGCCGCGCGGGCGGATGGATTCGATGTCACGGGGGATCTGCTCGGTGTGCTGACCCGGGCCGCCGATAGCGATGCGCTGATCGTGGTCGCGGTGCCGATGCCCGCGGTGGACCACATCCTCGCCGAAGTAGCGACCTTCGCGCCGCGCTGCTCGCTCACCGATGTGGTGAGCGTCAAGGCACCGGTGGCCGAGGCGGTACGGCGGCACGGACTCGCGGCTCGCTATGTCGGCGGGCATCCGATGGCCGGTACCTCCGAATCCGGTTGGGCGGCCACCGATCCCGGCCTATTCCGTGATGCGGTGTGGGCGGTCGGCGTCGATGAGGGCACCCGTCCCGAACCCTGGCTTCGGGTGGTGCGGCTGGCGCTGGCCTGCGGTGCGGTGGTCACCCCGGTGATCGCGGACGAGCACGACCGGGCGGTGGCCCGGATCTCCCATCTGCCGCATGTCTTGGCCGAGGCGCTGGCGGTGGCCGGTGCGGCGGGCGGCGACCTGGCGCTCGGCCTGGCCGCGGGTTCGTTCCGCGACGGCACCCGAGTCGCCGCCACCGCCCCCGACCTGGTCCGTGCCATCTGCGAACCGAACACGATGGCCCTGCTGGACGTACTCGAGGAGACGCTCACCGTGCTGAGCGCCGCCCGCGATAGTCTCCGCGACGAAGGCACCCTGGTCGACCTCGTCGAAGCCGGGCACGACGGCCGCGAACGCTACGAAACCACGCAGCGCTGGGAGATCACCGATATCCGCCCCGGCGACCACAACTGGCTCGAGGCACTGCGCGAGGCTGGCCAGCGCGGTGGGGTGATCACCAAGCTGGGCTGATCGCAGCGCGAGGGGCCGAACACCGATGAGACAGCCTCATCGCCGCGCTCGCGAGCGCGGCGCTGGGAATCGCTGCCTGCCCCCGACCAGAGCGTTTGCGGCAGGCAAGCCGACGGCGCCAGGTGCCGACGAAGCTGGGGTGACCCGCGCGCACCACAGCCCGGTGAATTCATGTGCAGCGCGTGGAAATGTGCGCGGCGCCACATGGCAATCCGCCTGGTGAATCCATGCGCGGGCACGTGAAGGTGCACGGCGCGGTCAAATGCGCTCGGCGAGACCCGAGGAGGAAGCCGTCGCCGTCCACGGTGACGCTGTGCGCGGCACCACAGCCGCAATTTCGCCTGGCGAATCCACGCGCGGGCACGGTGCGCGGCGCGGTCAGATGCGCTCGGCGAGACCTGGGTAGTCGAGGAGGAAACCGTCGCCGTCGACGGTGACGGTGGCGCTGGAGACCGGGGACAGCACGCTGATGCCGGTGGCGCCGCTGCTGTAGGTGAGGCTGGCTTCCTGGACCAGGAGGTCGGGGATGCGGACGTAGACGACCGGGACCTGGATGTTCTCGACGGCGTTCTGCAAGCCGAAGCGGCGGATGGGCAGGGTGTTGAAGAACGGGCTGAGCACGACGTCGACATCCAGGGCACCCGCGAAGGTGGAGCGGACGTGCCCGCCACCGGCGTCGACGAGCCAGTAGTTCTCCTCGTCCCTGGCGATCGAGGCCTGGCGTTCCCCGGCGGCGGTGGTGCTGCGCAGGGATAGCCGCTTGGTGACCCCGTTCTCGTCGGTGACCAAGTCATAGGACGCACTGAACGCGGGATGGTCCGCGCATGCGCCGCCGATCATGCGACCGGCGGCGCGGATGCGGTTGCCGTTGAGCGTCACGCGGACGGACTCCATCCGCGACGCGTTGTGCGCGCGCCACGTGAGGATCGCCGGCCACCGCGATGTCGCCGGTTGGCTGTCGGGGCCGAGGTCTGGATTCGTCACGTATCTACCGTAAGCGACGCACGCACCGGCATCACACCAGCGACTCACGCCAGGCCGCGTGCAGGCTGGCGAACCGGCCGGTGCCGGCGATGAGCTCGCTCGGCGTGCCATCCTCGACGATCCGGCCCGATTCCAGCACCAGCACGCGGTCTGCGATGGCGACCGTGGAGAGCCGATGCGCGATGATCACGGCCGTGCGATCGCGCAGCACCGTTTCCAGCGCCCGCTGGATCAGCCGTTCGCTCGGAATGTCCAGGCTCGAGGTGGCCTCGTCCAGCACGATCACCGCGGGCTCCGCGAGGAACACCCGAGCGAACGCGACCAGCTGACGCTGCCCCGCCGACAATCGCCCACCGCGTTTGCGCACGTCGGTGTCGAAGCCATCCGGCAGTTGGGTCACGAAGTCGTACAGCCCGACCGCACGCGCCGCCGCGAACACCTCCGCATCACTGGCCTGCGGCCGACCGAGCCGAATATTGTCGGCCACCGATCCGGAGAACAGATACGACTCCTGGGTGACCATCACGACATTGCGCCGCAGATCCGCATCCGACAACCGCCGCAGGTCGATACCGTCCAAGGTCACCGTGCCGCCCGACGGGTCATAGAACCGCGTCAGCAACTTGGCCAACGTCGACTTGCCCGCACCCGTCGCACCGACGAGCGCGATCACCTGCCCGGCCGGAATCTCCAATGAGAACTCCGGTAACACCGGACGCGCTCGCCCGCGCTGCTCGGTTGGCGGCGTAAGCGCAGTGTCCGACGACTCGGAAGGCGCCGGGGCTGGAGATCCATAGCCGAACCACACTCGGTCCATTCGCACCGCACCGGTCGCCTTCGCCAACGCAATCGGCTCCTGCGGCTCGCGCACCGAGGGCTCCTCCTCGAGCACACCGGAGATCTTCTCCAGAGCCGCCGCGGCGGACTGGTAGGCGTTGAATACCTGGGCGAGTTCATCGAGGGGACCGTAGAACTCGTTGAGGTACAACAGGTATGCCGCGAGAACACCTACGGCGAGGTTGCCTTCGATCACCTGCCGGGCGCCGACCACGATGACGATCACGGTGGTCAGATTGCCGAGCAGCTTGGTGAGACCGGCGTAGTCGCCCATACCGCGCATCGCGGCGGTGGTCGCCTGCAGATATTCGGCGTCCTCGGCGGCCAGCACCGCTTCGTTGCGCGCCTCGCGACGGAACGTCTGCACCGCGCGTATACCACCCATCGACTCCACGAACTGCACGACAACTTTCGCGATGGCACTGCGGGTGCGCCGGTAACCCGTCCGCTGCCTGCGCTGCGCCCAGCGAGTGACCAGCGCCAATGGCACGAATCCGAGCAACACGATCGCGGCGAGGGTCTGATCGAGGTAGATCAGCAGGACCGCGATCGTCAGCACCGAAAGGATCGCGCTCAACGCTTGATTCAGGGCACTCTCCAGCAACTGCTGCAGCGTCTCGATATCACCGGTCAGTCGCGCGACGACCTTGCCGGAGGTGTACTGCTCGTGGAAGGCCACGCTGAGCCGCTGCATATGCGCGAACAGCCGGACCCGCAGATCGAAAAGCACACTCTGGCTGAGCCTTCCCGAGATCCGCAGGAAGACGAAGGTGGTGCAGACACCGACCCCGACGGCACCCAGGTAACCCGCGACGGTGCGCGCCAAGGGCGCCCAATTCCCCGCGACGCCCTCGGCAATACCAGTGTCGAGTCCGTGCGCGACGAACAGCGGCGCCGACACCATCGCGGCGTTGTCGAGCACGATCAGCAGCAGGGCGAAGACCGCGAGCTTGCGATAGGGCCGTGCCAGGCTCAGCAGCAAGCGCCGAGATCGACCGGCCAGCACCAGATTTCCGGTCTCGGTTACCGTCTTGTCCTCATTGGCGATGCCACGCCAGTCTGCGACCTCGTCGCGGTCGGTCGAATCGTCTGCGGAGACGGTAGTTTTGGTTGCGGTCATGATTCACCTCCCATCAGTTCGCGATAGCGACCGCTGGTTTTGAGTAGTTGATCGTGCGCGCCCTCCGCGACGATCCGGCCATCGGCAAGCAGGGCCACCCGGTCGGCCATTGCTGCGGTCGAAGGTCGGTGCGCCACAAGCAGTGTGGTCGCACCGGCGAGTACAGTGCGTAGCCGTTCCTGTACGCGCTCCTCGGTCTCCACATCGAGTGCGGACAGCGGATCGTCGAGCACCATGATTCGAGTCCGCTCCCCTGCACTCGCGCGCGCGAGCACCGCGCGGGCCAAGGCGAGCCGCTGGCGCTGACCACCGGACAGGCTCAGCCCCTGCTCGCCGATTCGGGTATCGAGTCCCCACGGCAGATCGTTCACGAAATCGGTGGCCTGCGCGACATCCAGCGCGCGCCGCACATCGTCATCGGTGGCCTCGGGATCGCCGAGCGCGACGTTCTCCCGCACACTCGCCGAGAACAGCACCGGTTCCTCGAACGACACCGAGACCAGCGAACGCAGATCGGACACCCGCATCGATGCGATATCGATGCCGTCGATGGTGATGGCGCCGTCGGTCACGTCGTAGAGCCGCGGAATCAGGTTGAGCAGTGCCGTCTTTCCACTGCCGGTCGCACCGACCAACGCGACCGTCTCACCGGGACGCACCTTCAGCGAAATATCGTGCAGTACTTCGTCATTCGCGTCCGGAAAGGCGAAACGCACACCGTGCATCGTCAGTTCGCCGACGATCCGCTCCGGCAGTGCCACCGGATTCGCGGGATCGGTGATTTCGACCGGGGTGTCGATGATCTCCCAGAATCGGTCCGCCGCCGTACGCGCATCGTTCCACTCGGCGAGCAGGAACCCGGTCCAGATGATCGGCCACTGCAGGAAGGTCGCCAATGTGATGCTCGCGACCAAGGTGCCGAGCGTCATCATCTCGTGTGCGACGGCGTAACCGCCGTAGCCGAGCGCGAAGGCAATGGCCAGCTGCGGCAGACACACCATCGCCGACCAGAGTGTGGCGTCCAACCGCACCTTGAGCAGTTCGGTCTGCTGCAATTCCCGCGCCTGCGCGGTGAACCGCCCGCCGAAGAACGCACCGCGACCAAATGCCTTCAGCACCCGGATGCCCTGTGCGGACTCCTCGGCGGTGGTGGCCAGATCACCGGCCTGATCTTGCGAGCGCCGCGAGGCAACGCCGTAGCGCCGCTCGAACCGCAGGCACACATAGGACAGCGGGATCGCGATGACCGCGAAGGTCAGCCCGATCTGCCAGCTCAGCGCGAACAGCACCACCAGACCGATCGGGATCACGATGAAGTGGATGATCAGGAACGGCCCCGCGAATGCGACGAACCGCTTCATGGTGCCCATATCGTCGACCGCGCGCGAGAGCAACTGACCGGACTCCCAGGCATCGTGCCGTCCGATCGAGAGCGTCTGCAGCTTGCGGAAGATCTTGGCGCGCATATCGATCTCGAACTGGGCGGCGGGCTTCGCGATCAGCCACCGCCGCCCCCATACGCCGCACGCCTCCAGCAGACCGAGCGCCAGCACCAGCAGCACCGGAAGTACGACGCCGCCGAAATCGCGCCGCTGGATCGGGCCGTCGATTATTCGCGCGATGACCAGCGGAAGCACGATGGCCGTCAGGGTGGCGAGCACCGCAAGCGTGGTGGCGCCGAGCAGCGTGAACCGATGCGGCCGCAGATACGGCCAGAATCGACGTAACGAATACAGGCGGCCCGGCACCGCAGCGGCGGGCCGCTCCGGTCTGTCGACCTCCGTGTCGGCCAATGGCGAATCGAGCGTGACGGACAAAGCTCCCCCTCGTGATCGTCTTGGATTGGCTGTGTCGCGAACGGAACCCCGGTGATGTTCGCATCGGGGTCCGACATTTCAGCGTGGCATCAGTCCAGGGATCGGCCAACCGATTTTCCGCCACGTCCACAGCCAACAACCTCGAGTCACCTCGAGGTCAAGAACCCCCGCACTACCCCCGAACGCACCGCACACGACATCGGCGCCCACATGCACGGGCGCCGATGGCCGTTACTTCGATTGTACCGTCGAATAATCCGAGCTCAGACGGTCGAATCCTGCTGGTCCACCGGCACGTCCGGGAAGTCGTGCTGCTGATAACCGCCGCGCAATGTGCCCTCCAAATACGCCGCGCGACAGGCCCGTCGGGCGATCTTGCCGCTGGACGTGCGCGGAATCGAACCGGCCGGAACCAGCAGCAGATCACGCACCGTGACCCCGTGACGCTGTGCGATCGCGCCGCGCACGGTATCGGCGATCGGCCCCGGATCAAGCTTCGCCGCACCGTTGCCGCGCTCGGCCACGATGACCAACTGCTCGGAGGTGTCATCGGCATCGAAGGCGAGTCCGGAATGGCTGCCCTGTTCGAATACCAGTGCGGGTAATTGATTCGCGGGCACCGAGAATGCCGCGATGAATCCGGGCCGCAGTGCGGTGCTGGATTCCTGCGCCGAGAATTCCAGATCCTGCGGATAGTGGTTTCGTCCGTCGACGATCACCAGATCCTTCACCCGACCGGTGATATACAATTCGCCGTCCAGGTAGACACCGAAATCGCCGGTGCGCATCCACTTCGCGTCCGGATCGGTGCCCTGTGCGTGGCTGCCCTCCGGTAGTCGCCGCGCCAAGGTGTTGTGGAAGGTCGCGGCGGTTTCATCCGGCCGACCCCAGTACCCGATGCCCATATTGTCGCCGTGTAGCCAGATTTCGCCGACCTCACCGTTACCGCGTTCGATGCCGGTTTCCGGATCGACGATCACCGCCCACTGCGATAGCGCCACATAGCCGCAGGACACCTGCGCGATCGAATTCGGCGTGCCCTTCGGCACTTCCACCATCCGACCCGCATTGAGCTCATTGCGATCGACGTAGACGACCTTCGCCTCGTCCTCGGCCCTGGTCGCGGAAACGAACAGCGTCGCCTCGGCCATGCCGTAGCAGGGCTTGAGTGCGGTCTTGGGCAGACCGTACGGCGCGAACGCTTCATTGAATTTCTGCATCGACGACACCGAAACCGGCTCGCTGCCGTTGATCAACCCGATTACTTTCGAAAGATCCAGTTCCTCAGCGGCTTTCGGCTTACCGCGCGCGGCCGCATGTTCGTATGCGAAATTCGGTGCGGCCGCGAAGGTTCCGGCGCCGTCGGAGGCTGCCGCCAGTTCCTTGATCCAGCGATACGGCCGCCGCACGAAAGCGCTCGGCGACATGATCGTGATGAATCCGCCGCCGATGGTCGGCAGGATCACAGACAGCAGACCCATATCGTGGAATAGCGGCAGCCAGGTTACGCCGCGCGAATTCTCCTGCACCCCAATGGCATCGATCATCTGCAGCAGATTGGTGCCGACCGCCCGGTGGGTGATCTCGACACCGGCCGGGGTTCTGGTGGAACCCGAGGTGTACTGCAGATAGGCAACGCTGTCGATATTGATTTCCGGTCGCACCCAGGTCGAGCCGACACTGTCCGGAATCGCGTCCACCGCGATAATGCGCGGACGCTGCGCTGCCGGGAGGTGCCGGAAAAAGTTCCGCACACCCGCCGCGGCCGAGCCGACGGTGAGAATCGCCGATGGTTTGCAGTCATTGAGCACCGCGTGCAGGCGATCGGTGTGGCCCTGCTCTTCCGGATCGAACAGCGGCACCGCGATACTGCCCGCGTAAACCGCCGCGAAGATCGAGACGACATAGTCCAAACCCTGTGGGGCCAGGATCGCCACCCGATCACCCGGCTGAGTCACCTGCTGCAGCCGGGCCGCGACGGCGCGCAGCCGTACGCCGAATTCGCGCCAGGTCAATTCGATGTACTCGCCGTCGCGCTCGCGCGAGTAGTCGATGTAGCGGTAGGCGAGCTCGTCGCCGTTCTCCGCGCTGTGCTTGTCGACGAAGTCGATCAGGGTCTTATTCTCACGGATTTTGATATTGCCCTGGTCGTCCAAATAGTCGTCGAATGTCTCGTCGATCATCGCCTTATCCTTTTGCCAACGCAGGCACTCAGGCCGTGCGATTACACCGAACACAGGTCGATAACGAAGCGTCGGGAAGGCTAGCAGGTGCGCCTTCCCGACTTACTCAGTACCGCCCGAAGGCGATCGCGACGTTGTGCCCGCCGAAACCGAACGAGTTGTTCACGGCGTAGTCGATTCGTCCGGGACGGGCCTGTCCCTTGACCACATCGAGCTCGATTTCCGGATCCTGATTGTCCAGATTCAACGTCGGCGGAACGATTTCGTCACGCACCGAGAGCACCGTCAGCACCGATTCGAGCGCGCCGACCGCGCCGATCGAATGGCCAAGTGCGGATTTCGGCGCATAAACCGAAACATGGTTGCCCACAGCGGCATTGATGGCCTGCGCCTCGGCGGTATCGCCGATCGGGGTCGCGGTCGCGTGCGCATTGACGTGGCCTACATCGTTTTTGGTGATACCGGCCTTCTGCATCGCCCTGGTCATCGCGCGCGCGGCGCCCTTGCCATCGAGATCGGGTGCGACCAAATGGAAGGCGTCGGAAGTGATCCCGGCACCCATCAGCCGCGCGTGAATCGTCGCGCCGCGCGCCTTGGCGTGCTCCTCGGTTTCGATGACCATCATCGCGCCCGCCTCACCGAAGACGAATCCGTCGCGATCCTTGTCGAACGGTCGCGAGGCAGCCCTCGGGTCCTCGTTGCGGGTACTCATGGCGCGCATCATGGTGAATGCCGCGATCGGCACGGCCTGGATGGACCCCTCGACACCGCCGGCGACCACCATGTCGGCATCGCCCATCACGATCATCTGCCAGGCGTTCGCGATCGCTTCCGAACCCGACGAACAGGCCGAGACCGGCGTCACCACACCCGCTTTCGCGCCCAGTTCCAGGCCGACGCAGGCGGCCGAGCCATTGGGCATGATGCGCTGCACGGTCAGCGGCGACACCTTGCGGTAGCCGCCGTTCTGCAGCCGGTCGCGGGCGGCCGTGATGTATTCGCCGCCGCCGAGACCGGTGCCGATGGCGACGGCGAGGCGGTTCTTGTCCACCTCCGGACTGCCCGCATTGCGCCACACCTCACGGGCCAACACCACGGCCATCTGCTCCACATACGACAGGTGTCGGGTCTCCTGCCTGGTGAGGCAATCCGACGGCTTGACCTTCAGATGTCCGCCGATGCGCACGGGTAGCTCGAACTGCTCTACGAAACTGTCCTCCAGGACATCGATGCCGCTCTCACCGTTGAGCAGGCCCTTCCAGGTCGAGTCGATATCACCGGCGATCGAAGTGGTCGCCGCCAGACTGGTCACGACAACGTTGGGATAGTTCCCGTTCTTGGTGGACGGAATCTGCATTTCGCTCACTTTCCTGGCATCACTCTTGGGGTAAACCGGGAACTGCGCGTGGAAGGTCATCGAACGACCGAGCAAACCGTGATTCGACCGTGAGCATTGTCGCGCATCCGGCCGGATCAGGTGCTCGACACACTACCGTGGCCGTCGCTGGTCGTCGCATCTACTGCTCGAGTAACCTGCTGAGCGGATACGCAGTGCTGGTGAGGTCCGAGCGATCCGCGAGCAACCGCGAGAAGGGATGACTGTGACGGGCGGGCGGATGGTCGGGCTGTTCGCCGGTATCGGCGGGCTGGAGCTCGGCCTTGGCGACCACGGCTGGCACACCGAGCTGCTGTGCGAGATCGATCCCGGTGCGCAGGCGGTGCTCGCCGCGCGCTTTCCCGGAGTTCCGTTGCAGGCCGACATCACTCGGCTGCGTGCCCTACCCGCCGGTACCGAGCTGGTCGCCGCCGGATTTCCCTGCCAGGACCTGTCGCAGGCCGGACGCACCGCGGGCATCACCGGTAAGCGCTCAGGTCTTGTGGACGAGGTGTTCCGGCTGGTGCGCCGTCAGCGTGGGCCGCGCTGGCTGCTGATCGAGAATGTGCCGTTCATGCTGCAGCTGGGCCGCGGGGCGGCCATGCGACACATCACGAACGCGCTGGAGGAGCTCGGCTACACCTGGGCATACCGGGTGGTGGATGCGCGCGCGTTCGGGCTGCCACAACGCCGTCAGCGGGTGCTGATGCTGGCCTCGCGCACCGAGGATCCGCGCCGGGTGCTGTTCGCCGACGATGCCGGACAGCTCGATCTCGGTGACCCGGAACAGGATCCGTGCGGCTTCTACTGGACCGAGGGTGTGCGGGGGCTCGGCTGGGCGGTGAATGCGATCCCGACGCTCAAAGGCGGTTCGGCGCTGGGCATCGCGAGTCCGCCCGCGGTTCGGTTGCCATCGGGCGAGATCGTGACGCCGGGCATCATCGACGGTGAGCGGCTGCAGGGCTTCGACGCCGACTGGACCGAACCGGCGACCACGGTGCCCGGAATTCGGCACGGGCACCGGTGGAAGCTGATCGGGAATGCGGTGAGTGTGCGGATGGCCTCCTGGGTCGGCGCCCGGCTGGCCGAACCGCTGGACCCGATTCCGGGTGATGAGCCGTTGCCGGCGGGACGGCCGTGGCCGGTTGCCGCGTGGGGTCGCGCGGGCAGCGCCTATCGGGTGCCGGTTTCGACTTGGCCGGTGCACGAGCCATACGAGGACTTGCACCATTTCCTCACCGATTCGCGGCTGCTCTCGGCGCGGGCGACTGCCGGGTTCCTACGCCGCACCGGAATGGGCAATCTACGGTTCCCGCCCGGATTTCTGGCCGATGTGGAGAGTCATCTCGACCGGATGGGCGGCTGGGCGGCATGAGGTTACCGACGTCATGAACCCGGCTCGGCGTCCGCTCACCGATGCCGCAACCAGTGCGCGGATGGCCCGCCAGCGGCGCAGCGGTACCCGGCCCGAACTCGCGCTGCGCCGGGAATTACATCGGCGCGGATTGCGCTATTTCGTCGATCGTGCGCCCGTACGCGGGCAGCGTCGGCGGGCGGATCTGGTGTTTCCCCGGCTGCGCGTTGCGGTGTATGTGGACGGATGTTTCTGGCACCGGTGCCCGCAGCACGCGACCGATCCGAAGAACAACGCACAGTGGTGGGCAGACAAATTGACTGGAAATGTGGCCCGTGACCGGGCCACCGATGCGGCGATGGCGGCCGCGGGCTGGCTGGTGATCCGAGTGTGGGAACACGAGGACGCCACTGTGGCGGCCGACCGGATCCAGGCCGTATTGGCCGCGCGGCGCTAGCTGACCCTTTCGAGCGACCTGCAAGCAGTCGCTAGCGGCGCTCTCGCACCCGAACCAGCGTGCGAGGCGCGTGTGCGGCCAGATAGCCCGACACCGCCATTACCGTCAGCACCAGCATTCCGGCGATGGCCGTTGTGATTCCGATCATGGGGACCTCCTCAGTTCTACCAACCATCGCCGACGGACCTGACAGAAGCCTGTGTTCGAGTTGGTAATGAGGTGTGTGGAAGACCTGTCGGTGCGGACACCCGCACCTACTGTTGAACACCGGACCAACCAGGAGGCGGAGAATGATCCAGTGACTGATAGCCGGACGCTCGCCGAACGCCACGTCCGGGTGGCCTGCGGGCTCATCGCGGTCGCGATCGCGATCGCCGGACTCTGCTATTCGTCGTGGTTGCTGGAGTTCGTACTGAAGATCGACGTCGATCCGGTCAACTCGTTCCTCAGTGAGCTCGATGCCGAGGGCAAACCACATCGCGAGTTGTTCGCGACCGCCGACAAGATCGTCGGAGTATTGCTGATGCCCGCCGCGATCGCCGGGCTGCTGTTATTTCCGCGTCGCAGATTCACCACCATCGGCTGGATCGCGCTGTTCTGCTTCGGCGCCGCGACCATCGGCGATGTGCTGCTCCCACTGCATGATTGCACCCCGCAGGACAAAGCCGAATGCGGCGGCGGTGGCAGCGAACTGTTCCCGCAATTGCATCAGCCGCACGCGCTGACCAGCACCATCGCGGTCACCGCTATCGCCGTCGCGACCTTCGCGTTCAGCGTGGCCGCCTTCCGGTATCACCGCTGGCGGATTCTGCGCGAGGCCGGTGTGGTGGTGCTGGTGATCGGGTCGGCGGCGACCGTGTGGATGTTGGTCGCCGACAACCTGACCGGCAATTACGCGCTCGGCATCGCCCAGCGGATCCAGGTCGGATCGATGTCGCTGTGGCTGATCACATTGGCGGCCGCGGTGATTCTGGAAGGCCGCGAATGGGTCGAGAGCGATTCGGGTTAGTCGACTTCGATCTCGACCGTGTGGGTGTCGAGTTTCGCGGGCAGTTCGGTGGTGTCGATCTCGAGGATTTCGCCGGTGTCCGGCAGACCGTTGGGCAGCGTCTTGGGCTTCAGGCCGAAGGGTGGCTGGTCGCCCTTGCCGGCGGCGAGGCCGAAATCGCTGTCATTGGCGATGTAGAGGGTTTTGCCGCCGTCGAGCGTGGCGACGCCCTCGATCTTATCGTGACCGAAAAACTTGCCGTCGGCGTTCAAGCTGGTGACCAGGGCGGCGAAATCCAGGTTCGCGGTCTTGGCGGCCGGGGTGATGCCCACCTTCTTCAGTGCCGCGGTTGCGTCATTCGTCGAAACGGGGCCGACCAGGGTTTCCAGCGGCTTGCCCTCGACCTGGAGGCCGCCACGTTCCGGATCGTATTGTGCGCCGGGGACCTTCGAATCCGGACCGACGTCGGTGGCAGCGGAGATATCGATTGTCCACAGTTTCTTGTCGGCCTTCGGGGGCAACTCGCCGTCGCGTTCGTCGACCAGGAAGGTGGTGGCGCTCAGCGCGGTGATCTCGGAGTCTGCGACCTTGGTGCGCTTGGGATCCTGCAGCGGGAGTATGAATTCCTTGACCGCCTTGGTCTTCAGGTCGACGGCGACGATGCGGGTCATCGGCACGTCCTTGGCCGAACCGTCGAGACCGGGGGTTTTCAGGGCGCTCTGTACGACGCCGACGAGGGTGCCACCGTCGGGTGTGATGGTCAGGCCCTCCATACCCTGGTTCGGGGTGCGCAGCGAAAGTTCTTTGGGCAGAACTGATCCCGGCGCGAATCGCTCGATTTCGGAACCCTTGGCGTCGAAATGCACCAGGAATGGGCCGTATTCGTCGCTGACCCAGAAGCTGCCGTCCGGCAGGGCGACCAGTCCCTCGGGGTCGAGGCCATGGTCGGTGGGCGGCCGGATATTTCCGGCGAGGTCCCTGATGGTTTCGCCGGTGCTCGCGGCGATGTCGACCTGGCCGTTGAACGGGGTGCCGCTGGCGGTGTGCAGATCGATCGTCGATTGCAGGACCGCGCGATTGCCGATCAGCTTGAATCGACCGATCCTGGGTACGAAACCCGGTGTCGGGGTCAGCTTCTCGTTCTTACCGGGACCGTCCACGTTGGGGCCGCGGTCGGTGAGTCCGTAGAACTCGCCCGGTGTGCCCGGTACCGGCGTCCATGCGGAGCCGTAACCGCTGGCCTGCACGGTAGTGCCACCGAATTCGCCGAGCGATGGAATGTCGGTGGTGTAAAGGCGAACCGCGTCGGTGGTGGTGACCTTCAGCTCGTCGGTGCCGCTATAACCCGGCTTCGGCTGGTAGACCAGCGCGCCGTCGAGGCGGCGGGTCAGTGTGCCGTGTTCCGGATCGGCGATCGTCACGGCGGCGGTGCCACCGGTGGCGGCCAGCAGGTCGTCCAGGGAGATCACCAGCGGCTGGTCCTTGGCCACGGTGAAGTCGGCCTTGGTGTCCGAGGACGAGCAGCCTGCGGCCAGCACGCCCACACAGAGGACGGCGACCGCGGTGATACGAGGGTGCGCTTTCACGATGTCTGCCTACCGCACATCTCCGACAAAAGCCCTACGTCCAAATGACCAGTTGATGTCATGCTTTCGCCATGGGTGATCGGATGAATATCGCGTCGGGATCGGAGTTCGAGGATATCGTCGGCTACTCGCGGGCGGTTCGGGTCGGCAATACGGTCGCCGTCAGCGGCACCACGGCCTCGCTGCCCGGCGGGAACGCCGTCGGCGGTGACGATATCGGTGAGCAGGCCCGAGAAGCATTGCGCCGCATCGGCACTGCGCTCACCGAGGCGGGTGCGAGCTTTGCCGATGTTGTTCGGACGCGGATCTTCGTCACCGATATCGCGCGCTGGCCCGAGGTCGCGAAGGCGCACGCCGAGGTATTCGGCGATATCCGCCCGGCCGCGTCGATGTACGAGATCAAGGCGCTGATCACCCCCGCACTGCTGGTGGAGATCGAGGCCGACGCAATTTGTGCGACGGTTCCGGGCTCGGATCGCTAATGTCGATCGGGTGACCAGCGACGCGCCGGAGACCACCGTTCAGCTCGAAACTGTCGCCGCGGCGACGAAACGTCTGCTCGACACCATCCGTGGGCTGGACGATGACGTGACAGTGCCGTCGCTGCTGCCCGGGTGGACGCGGGGACATCTGCTCGCACACCTTGCGCGCAACGCCGACAGCCTGGTCAATTTGTTGCTCTGGGCGCGGACCGGGATCGAAACACCGCAGTACGCGAGCATGTTCATCCGGGATGCCGATATCGAGGCGGGTGCGCCGCGGCCGCTTGCCGAGCAGTTGGCCGATAACGAAGCGGCGGCTGATCGCTGGCTGGCGCTCGCCGAGGCAATTCCCGAGGATGCGTGGACCGCGACAGTTCGGACCAGGCAGGGGCGGCCTATTCCGGCGACCGAGGTCATTTGGATGCGGCTACAAGAGGTGGAGATCCACCATGTCGATTTGGCGGCTGGCTACCAACCTGGTGACTGGCCAGCTGATTTCGTTGCTCGGTTACTTCCGCGCGCCGTTGCGGATCTGACGAAAGGGATTGCTGCTGAGGCTGATCCTGCGGCTGCTTTCGAGGTCCGAACCACTGATACGGGCTTCACGGCGACTGTTGGGGGTGGGTCTGCTGACCACGCCGTCAGCGGGCCCGCTTCCGCCGTGCTCGCGTGGCTGCTCGGCCGTTCCGAAGGTGCGGAGCTGAGCGGCGCGCTGCCTACTCTTCCCTCGTGGAAATAGCATCGCGAGGTGCGCAGCTCCGCACTGCAGTCTTCTCGCGTGCTGCGACGGGACCGGCAGTGCACGCGGTTCGGTGAAGCTGTCGCCCAAGCAGATGTCGCTGTTGCATGGAGCCTGTAGAGAAGCCCCCGGCTACGATGCGCCTCCACGCCTGATCTTCGCCTGTTGCAGGCCTGGTTTCTGGTTGGGCGCATGCCCTCGACCGGATCGGTTCGACACGGCGTGTGCGATGAAGACCAGCAACCAAACGAGGATCAAGGCGGCTACCAGTCCGAGGGTGTAGTTGCGGTCGAGGACCGTCGGGTTACTCGGCATGGCGTTGCGACGATCCAGGACCGGGAGGGCGATCAGCACCAGGGCGACCGAGCAGATCGCACCGCAGGCGGTGACGGCCCACCACGTGCGCGGTAGGAGATGGCGTGCCGTAAGTCCGATTGCGGCGCAGATCGGGGCGAATACCGCATCGTGGAGCAGGATTCCGCCCGCGAACCAGATCACGGCAGAAGTGAGATCTGTTGGGGGCAGGTGGAATAACGCGCTGATGCCAAACCAGCCGAGCCAGATGCCGACGAGCAGCAGCACAATGCGGGCCGCGATCATGGCAGCACCTCGATTTCGGACAGCCATTTCGTTTGCAGGACGCCGGGCCGGTTGGCGGCGATTAGACGGCAGGGGTAGCCATGGTCGAGATCGAGGGTTTCACCATTGATGGTCAGGGCGACCAGCGTGCTGTCGTCGACCGCATGACGTTGCGGGAGAATCGAACTGCCGTAGATGCCGGTCTGCTCCAGCGAGCGGAATCGGATATCGCCACCGGAATAGCCCCCGGCCGCCGTGAGCAGATCCAACAGGCGCACGCCGGACCAGTCTGCTCCGGCACTCCATCCTTCGACGCACGCAATCGGCAGACTGGCCCGAGTTTGCGGCAGGGAAAGCAGTTCGTTTCTGGTGAACTGGCGCTTCCGATCACCTATCGTCACCGTCAACCGGTATCCGGGGTCGCTCGCCCGCTCACCGATCCCCGCGGCCGCAGCGGATCGATTGACCGGAACCCCCTGCGGCCCACGCCCACTGCGCGGTGCGAGCACGGCGGCCCAGCGCAGGAATGGGATCGTCTGCCCGGCAACGGCCAAACCCGCTGCGACAGCGGCAATGCCCGTGCCGGTCAACACCGCGCGCCGTGAAATATGCGGCCGGGAATCGGTTTCGTCGGCCCTACCGCTCCCGACCTTCGTCTCGGACACCGCAACCGCTCCGGTCCGCAGCCCAGTGCGCGGTCTGGTGGGAGACCCGACCTCGGATTCCGTCAGCGGACGTTGCAGCGCGTCACGAATGACAGGCAGTTTGACGGCCAAATGCACCGCTAGCGCACCGGCGGCAAGGTAGGCCATAGCGTAGTGCGCGGTGGGGAAGAAGAACTTCCACGGGTAGTACTGGGCGATATTGAGGAGGCCGGTCGACAGTTGGAAGATGACAGCGCCGACCAGGATCGCGATGGAACCACGTTCGAGGATCCGCAACGGTGAACCGATGATCGGACGCTGAAACAGTCTGGGGTACACCGCCCAGAGCTTCACCAGCAGCAGCGGGATCGCTACGACACCCGAGATCACATGGGTGCCTTGGGTGACCCGATACATCCACGCGGGATGGGCAGGCCACCAGAACCAGCTCGGCGGATGCTGAATCCAGTGACTCAGCAAACCGGTGATGAAACAGAGCAGTATCGCGCTGCCCAGAGCCAGCCCTATTCGACTCGCGACTTCGGGTCCGCGCGCGGTCGTCATGACGCCCACCTACTACTTCCCGATCTCAACCAGGCAATATGCCGACCGGACACCTCCATTGCCGCCACCATGCGGAACCCGGCCGCCGCAGCCAATTCCTCGGCCCGATCTATCCCCACGCGCGCCCACGGAAACCATTCCCCCACTCGGTTTCTCGTCTCCAGCCGAATCGGATTCGTCACTACACCGACACCGGGACGAGCGAATTCGACCACCGCGATGCCATCGCGGGCAAGGAGCTCGCCCGCTCGGGTCAGCAGGCGGACCGGGTCACCACCGATCCCGATATTGCCGTCCGCGAGAATCGCGTAAGACCAACGGCCAGAGCCGGGCAATGGCCCGAACAGGTCCCGCTGCAATGCCGGCGCACCGCGAAATCTGGTGGTAGCCACGGCCATCGGCGAGATATCGACCCCCAATGCGATGATCCCGCGGCGCAGCAATGCTGCCACCAACCGCCCCGGACCACACCCAAGATCCAGCGTCGGTCCATCACAGCAGCAGGTCAGCGCTACATCGGCCGGACGGTCGGCATCGTCGAAGCCCAGCCAGCGCCGGGTGCGCAGCGGATGACGCCGTCCGTCCGCATCGCGCACCCAGCAGTCCTCACCCGCCAGCGCGAGATCGAAGATATCGCTCATCGGTGTGCCAGCAGGGCGTGGTGCAGCTGCTGAATCAGGCGCGCGAACCGCCCGTCGGATTCGCGTGCCACCTGGAGTGCGTCGGCGAAGGTGTCGACATCGTTGTAGCGCGGCAGCGAGCGCACGCGAAGCTCGCAGTGCCGCACGGCATCTCGGGTTAGCTCGCCGGTTCGATCAGTCGACATGGGAACGTCGACGAGTGCGCGCGCGGCCTGTGGTGTCGGCAGCCCGAGCGCCCACCAGCCGCCATCGTCGGCGGGGCCGAGCAGTGCGTCGCCGCGCAACACCAGCTCGCGGGCGGCCCAGCTCAGCACCTCCGGACCGATCTGCGGTGTGTCCATGCCGATCTGCAAAACCGGCAGCCCGTACCGCGCGGCATCGGCGTGTGCATTGGCCAGGCGCTCACCAAAAGATGCGCCGCGCTGCGGGATCACCTCGAAACCAGTTAGTGCCCTTGCTACTTCATCCGCACACTCGGCATCCGCGAGTTCACCGGTGAACGCGACGATGTGGTGTGCGACCGGACTCCGCGACATCGATTCCAAGGTATCCAGCAGCGATGCCGCAGCGACTCGGGCGGCGTCACGGGGCGAAAGCGGCGGTGTCAGACGAGTTTTGGCGAGCCCAGCAATCGGAGCCTTGGCAAGCACGAGCAGTGTCGCGGCGACGGGCGAGGGTCGAAAGTAGTTCATCGCAGCACCGCCAAGAAGTCGCGGGTCGCGCGCAGGGTGCCGAGCCACGATCCCGATACCTTCGAAACACCGCCCGCCCGTGGCCGATAAGCGATATCACGCTCGACCACGCGCCACCCCGCGCCTGCCGCGCCGATCAACAATTGCAGCGGATAGCCGGAGCGCGTGTGCAGCGGTCCGAGGGAAAGCAAAGCGGTGCGGCGGGCCACGCGCATGGCACCGATATCGTGCACGGGCAGTCCGTATCGGCGACGCAACCGCCCGGCGATAACCAGATTGCCGAGCCGCGCATGCCACGGCCATACCCCCCGACGCACCGGCTTACGCCGTCCGACCGCCAAATCGGCACCCGCACGCACCAATTCGACCAGCGGCGGCAACTCGCTCGGGTCCATCGATCCGTCACCATCGAGAAAGGCGACCAAATCCGTTCTGGTCGAGGCAATCCCGGCTTGCACGGCAGCCCCGTACCCGGGCCGCACCTCGGATACGACAGCGGCGCCGCATCGGCGGGCCACTTCGGCCGTCGCGTCGGTCGAGCCATTGTCCACGACCAGCACATGGAACCCTGCCGGGATGGCCGCGAGCACATCTGGCAACGCCTCAGCTTCGTCTCGGCACGGGATGACAACGGTCACGCCGTCCGGGTTGTGGAGGGTCTCGGTCACCTTTCCGACGCTATGTCAGCCCGGCCGAATCGAGGCCGAAAAACTGGTGACGAAACAGTGACATCCATGTTCAGAACCGCTCGAGCACAGGTTTTCCGCGTGATGCGGCCTTATCGTGAGGTTCGTGCATGACGTGACGGAGGCCCCGACATCCCCACGCGGCCGGATACGTGGCGAGTATCTGGGAGCAGGTATTGCCGCAGTGCTCACTCTGGCAGCATTCCTGGTCCCGCGAATTGCCAGCGAACAGTGGCGGAGCAAACTTTACGCGGGATCAGCCCCCATCTTCGGCAACTGGTTGCCGCACGTCGGCTGGGGTTCGGTACCGGCCATCGCGATCGCGATACTGGTTATCCGATTCGGTCCAGCCATGGCGCAGTCGCTGCCTTGGCGGCGACTGCTCACGGTGTCTTGGGTGGCCGCTATGGCATGGGCTTTCGCCTTGGCCATGATCGACGGCTGGCAGCGCGGATTCGCCGCAAGACTCACCGACGGCCACGAATATCTGTACGAGGTCCCCGCCGTCCGCGATATTCCGGCCATGCTGCGCGGGTTCTCCGACCGCATTCTGGATTTCCAACCGGATTCCTGGACAACCCACGTCTCCGGGCATCCACCCGGCGCGCTGCTGTTCTTCATCCTGCTCGATCGCATCGGCCTGCGCGGCGGCGCATGGGCGGGACTGGCTTGTCTACTGATCGGATCCAGTGCGATCGTCGCGGTCGCGGTCACCCTGCGCGCGCTCGGTGCCGAGGATCGAGCACGACAGGCATTGCCGTTCTTGACGATAGCGCCCGCTGCGGTGTGGATCGCGGTTTCGGCGGACGCCATGTTCGCGGGTGTCACAGCATGGGCGGTGGCACTGCTGGCTATCGCGGTCCGACGGCCGTTGGTCGCCGTTGGCTCTGGTGTGCTGTTCGGGCTCGGCAGCTATCTCAGCTACGGCCTCGTGATCATGGTCGTTCCCGCCCTCGCGGTCCTGATCGCGGGCCGAACCCTCCGGCCGCTGCTGCCTGCCGCGCTCGGCGCGCTGATCGTCGTGTCAGCCTTCACGTTGGCCGGCTTCTGGTGGCTGGATGGCTATCACCTGGTGGTCGAGCGGTACTACCAGGGCATCGCCGCCGAGCGTCCGTACGCGTACTGGGTCTGGGCGAATCTCGCCGCCACCGTCTGCGCGGTCGGCCTGGCCACCGCCGCCGGTCTACCGAGCGCGCTGCGCAGACCATTCGATGCGACCGCGCTCTTGGTGGTGGCGGCATTGTGCGCGATATTGGTGGCAGACCTCAGTGGCCTGAGCAAGGCGGAGACCGAGCGCATCTGGCTGCCGTTCGACCTCTGGCTACTCGCCGCGACCGCGTTTCTGCCACGGTCCAGCACCCGCGTCTGGCTATTTCTGCAAGCGCTGGGCACCCTCGTACTCGCCCACACGATCCTGACGAATTGGTAATCCATGTGCATTCTGATCGCCGACGACGACCCGCTGGTTCGTGATGTGGTGCGACGCTACCTCGAACGCGACGGGCTCACCGTCGTGGAAACCTCGGATGGCATCTCGACCCTGGCACAACTCACCGAACCCACCAGCGACCCCATCGAGCTGGCCGTCCTGGACGTGATGATGCCCGCCCCCGACGGCATCGAAATCTGCCGCGCGGTGCGTTCCGGCCCACGCCCGGACACCCCGATCATCCTGCTCACCGCGCTCGGCGACGAGGACGATCGTGTGCTCGGGCTGGAGGCGGGCGCCGACGATTACGTCACCAAGCCGTTCAGCGCCCGCGAGCTCGCGCTGCGGGTCGCCTCGGTGCTGCGGCGTTCGCAGGCGCCGCGGCAGCCGAGTACGGAGGTCCTGCGCGACGGTGCGGTCGAGGTGCGACCGGGTTCGCAGTCGGTGCTGGTGGACGGCAGGCCGGTCGACCTGACCGCGCGCGAATACGATCTGCTCGTCTTCCTGCTGCGTCATCCGCACCAGGTGTTCAGCAGGGAGGAACTGCTGGCCAAGGTGTGGGGCTGGGATTTCGGTGACCTGTCCACCGTCACCGTGCATATCAAGCGTCTGCGGGCGAAACTCGGTGCCCGGCACCGAATCGAGACAGTCTGGGGCCGCGGCTATATCTGGGGCCGGAATGGAGAATCCAGTGCCTGAGAACACCCTCCAGTTGATCGGCTACGCGCTGGCGTGTTCGCTTCCGATCGTCGCCATCGGCGCGACGATCCTGCGCACCACCAGCAATCGCTCCATGACCGCGAGCATGGCGGTGCTGGTGCTGATCCCGACGCTGTCCACGCTGGCAGGCATTATCGGGGTCAGCGGATTGATGTTCACCGATGAACTCGAGCGCACGGCGGTCGTGCTCGCGGTCGTCGCGGCGGTCACCGTGCCCGCCGCACTGCTACTCGGCCGAGAGCAGGCCCGAAAGACGGTCTGGGAGAAGCAGATCCGCGAACAGGAGCGGATGGCGGAACACTCACGCCGCGAACTCGTCGCTTGGGTGAGCCACGACCTGCGGACCCCGCTGGCCGGTATCCGCGCGATGGCCGAGGGCCTCTCCGACGGCGTAGTCACCGGCACCGACGACGTGGCACGTTACGCGGAACAGATTGTGCGCGAAACGGATCGGCTGTCGGTCATGGTCGATGACCTGTTCGAAATGTCGAAGATCAATGCGGGTGCGTTGCGTTTGGAGCTGGAGCCGGTCGATCTGCGCGAGTTGATCGATGAGGTACTGGCCGCCAACCGACCGAATGCCGAACGTGCCGAAGTCCTCCTGCATGCCGAACAACCCGACTCCGAAATCGTTGTCGCGGCGAGTGATCGCGCCCTCGGCCGTGTGCTGACCAACCTCGTCTCCAACGCGATCGCCCACACCCCACCCGGTGGCCAGGTCGCGATATCCGCAGGTACCTCCAACGGTCAGGCTTGGGCACGCGTCGACGACACCGGCCCCGGCATCTCCGAGGCCGATCTGCCACGAATATTCGAAGTCGCCTACCGCGGTACCGCCGCTCGCTCCCCTGTCGCCTCCGACGGTGTGTCCTCCGGGAGCGGTATGGGGCTCGCGATCGCAGCGGGACTGGTCGAAGCCCACCACGGTGATATCAGCGCCGAGAACCGAGAGCAGGGCTGCCGCTTCGAAGTTCGACTACCGCTCAGCGGAAACTGAATTACGCCACCGGCGCGCCCGCCCCCGCAACCGCGCGCAGCGGTGCGAACGCGAACTCGGCAAGGCCGTCGAGTGGATCCACCTGCGCGGTGAATCCCAGAATGCGTTGTGCCTGTTCGGGGCTCGCGACGATATGCCGCACATCGCCGGGGCGATAGCGTCCGGTGATCACCGGTTCAGGACCACCGCGCGTCGCGGCCAAGGCGCCCGCGACCGCGCCGATAGTGATCGGACGTCCCGAGGCGATATTGAGCGGAACGAACCCGGTATGCGCATATTCGACCGCCGCGAGATTCGCCGCCGCGATATCGCTGACGTGTACGAAATCCCTCGCCTGCCTGCCATCTTCGAAAACCTGCGGCGGCTCGCCCGCTTCCAGCGCGGATCGGAAGATCGCGGCGACTCCGGAATACGGTGTATCCCTTGGCATATCGGGGCCATAAACATTGTGATAACGCAACGCGGTGACCCCGGATTCGGTTACCGCCGCCCACGCGGACGCGTAGTGCTCCTGCGCCACTTTCGCCGCCGCATAGAGGCTCCGCGGCCGCAACGGCGCATGCTCCGGCACCGGCACCCAATTCAAAGCCTCATCCGAATCCGGATCCCGATGTTCGAACATCCCGTCCTCGAGATCCCCGCGTCGGCGCACCCCGACCTCGACGGCCCGAGCCCCGCGATACCGCCCCTCCCCATAAACCACCATCGACGAAGCCAACACCAGCCGCCGACACCCAGCCCGATCCATCGCCGCCAATAAAACCGCGGTCCCCAGGTCGTTATGGCTCGCGTAAGCGGGCGCATCCTGCGCGCTCACCCCTGCACCCACGACCGCCGCCTGATGACAAACCACATCAATCCCCCGCAACACCGAATCCAGCGCAGCCGCATCCCGCACATCGACCAACCGCACGTCCTCCGGAACAACCGCGCCAACCCCGTGCGCCGCAGGCAACATCAAATCAGCCGCCACCACCTCGTGCCCCGCCCGCACCAGCTCCCGATGCACCCGGGCCCCGATAAACCCCGCAGCCCCCGTCAGTAGCACACGCATGTCACCACCACCCCAGATCGCAGTGCCCGACCCGCCCGCTACCCACTCCGTCGTTTAGTGAGGTCATGCCGCTGATTCTGCTGCCAACACCTCGATATTCGCCGCAACCCGCCCACGCCGTCAGACTTTCGTCACGATCCCGGACTGCGCTGCGGGTCCATTCAGCGCGCCGCCCACACACGCACCAGCAGCGAGTCAGTTGCCCCCGCTACTCGATAACACCCTCGATTGACGGTGGCCAGCCGCGTGGGATCGGGCGCTACGGCACAGCGTTCGGCATTCGGCCGACCAAGCGTCAACGGGCGAGGCGGTGCGTGCGCTGATCACCGCAGCGTCGGCGCGAGCCGAAGTGCCGAAGCTACCTCAGGGCCGCAGGCCCAACCCGGCACATCTCCCGAGTGCCGGTCAAGCATGCTCGAAGCCGCTTGGTTCTCGAGCGCCGCGGGAAAGGTAGCGCACCGGGGGTGGGGTTCGGTAGCCGAAGGCCTTGATGAAGCGGGCGCCGACTCGGGCTTGGCCGGCTTCGAGCGCTTCGGCCCCTACGGTATTCATAACTCGGTTGATGACGTTGAAAAGGGTTGTTACCCAGACGGCTTCGTCGAAAGCTTCGGCGGTGACTCCGGCCTCGCGGACTTTATCGGCGTCGCCGGAGGTGAGTCCGTCGGGGTCGCGGACCATTTTTCCGACGAATTCGAGCATGGCGTGGGCTTCGGGGCGCAGGGGTGAGTTGTCGCCGGCTGCCAGTGCTTCATCGACCAGGTTTTCGGCGATGTAAGCGCCCGCGATGCCGCGGTGGGCGGACTGGCAGAAGGGGCATTCATTGGACTGCGATGCCCTGGTCGCGAAGATTTCGCGTTCGGCGACGGTCCAGCAGGACGGTCCGCGCATGGCGGCCTGGATGAGGTCGGATAGCGGGGTGCCGAAGTAGCGGTGGCGATAGCAGATGACCTTCATGACCGCGGGAACCTCGGTACGGCCCAACCGCTGCATGGTCGCGAACATGATTCGGGCCGGGAGTTCTTGGCCGGATTCGACTGCGTCGAGCCACATTTCTACCGACCTTCCCACGAACGGCGGGCGGCACGCAGCCGTCGATCGGCGGCGCCGTAGGCCGCGACCACGGCCGCCTCGAAGATCTCGTCGTCGCTACGACCCGCCTCGGCCAGCATCGTGATGTTCTTTTCGGTGAGCCGATACGAGCGTTCGGCGACCAGCTCGACGAAGTCGGCGAGATCATCGGGGACCCCGGCCGCCCCATCTTCCCCCGATGCCCGGGCCCGAATCGACCGCCGCACCTCGACCGGCAGCCGCCCCGGCGCACCTTCCAGATGCGCGCCGAATTCTTCCCATTGCGAGCCCATGGAACGCCGTGCCATGGCCTCATTCTTGTCCATCAACCGCACCACCGCTGCCGAACGAAGATCAGATTTCGCCTTCCCCGCCGAAGTCCCGCCGCACGAAATTCGGGCGCAGCTCCGGCTCGGGTTCGTCGTAGTAGCGGTGGAAGGTCGGGGTCACACCCGATGAAATCGGCGGATTGATCCAGCTCCAATCGGTCGGACATTTGCGACCCGCGGCCTGCTCGCGACTGACATGGTCGCAGAACTGCTTGGCGACCGTGTGATGGTCGACGATATACACTCCGGCCTTCCGAAAGCTGTGCAGCACAGCGCGATTCAATTCGACCAGCGCCTGATCGCGCCACAGTGAACGCTCGTGTCGGGTATCCAGGCACATCATTTCGGCGATGAGCGGCAGCATGTTGTAGCGGGTCGTGTCACTGAGATTGCGTGCGCCGATTTCGGCTCCCATGTACCAGCCGTTGAACGGTGCGAACGGATAGGTGATACCGCCGACTTCCAGGTTCATATTCGAAACAGCTGGCAGCGCATGCCATTTCAGATCGAGACCGGCGAACCAGTCGAATTCGGGATGCTCGAGTTCGACCTCGCGGGCCAGTTCGGGCGGGACGTCGAACCAGCGGATCGGCTCGTCCGGTGTGCTGATGAGCACCGGCAGGATGTCGAAGGGCGTGCCCGCGCCGCGCCAGCCGAGCTTCATGGCGAATTCGGTGATCGCGATATTGGCCGGATCGCCGGTTACCGTGCCGTCGCCGTTGCGATAGCCGGCGTAGCGGATGAGTTGTGGGCTGACGATGCGGAATTCGCGGCCGTCGGCCTGGCGCGGTGGTCCGACGGTGATCATCGATTGGATGGCGCCGCCGTTGGTCGCCATATGCAGGTGCTGCCAGCACACCTCGGCCAAGTCGCGGGCCGAACGCACTCGCCGTGCGTCGAGCAATTTCAGTGATCGCCAGTGTTTTCGCCCGACGCAGCGGGCGTGGTTGCGCCATGCGAGCTTGGCGCCGATGAGGATTTCCTCGGCGGTCTGCACGTAGCTGCCGGTTTGTTGGAGTTGCTCCAATGCGGCGCGGCGGCGCTGCGCGGATAGATGCGCGAGTTCGGGCAGTCGGAAGAACTCATCGCACTCCCGCATCCGCCTTTTCAGATCGAGTCCGAAAGGTTTTGTGTCAGCGGTGCTTTCGAGCGGCATGACAGGTAACGCTTGATTCACGGTGTTCTCCGGTCGGGCACGAGGTACTGCGGCTAAACAGACAGGCATTGATCGAGCAGAGAATTTCGCGCACAGGGCGCAGCTGACACCGGGCTACGCCGGAGGTCCGCGCGGTAGCCTCCGCGTTGCGGAGAACCCGCATGCGACAGACGGTTCAGGAAGCGGGGTCGCGCAGGCTGTCGGTTTGCCGAGCACGCGCACAGCAGCATGACCTGAGTGCTGCCGTTTGCTGTGCACGATCATGCTCGTCCCAATCGACGCCTGAAAACGCCCGCACAGCAGCCTAAGACCGGTGTGCTGGCCGTGTGCCTGAATTCGCCGTAATGCCTGTTCGGAATCCGCCAGGCACCAGTGCCTCCTCCTGGCGCGCCCACTTTCGCATTTCTGGCAGGATGGGCGGCATGCTGTCTCGGCGCGAGGTGCGGCGTTGGGTATCCAGCGCCATAGTTAGCGTCGCACTGATTGCCGGTGCGGCGATGTTCGGCCCACCCCAGGTGCTAGCAGCGCCGGGCGATCAGCCCCGCCCGAATACCGGTTCGGCGGATGGTCCCTCCCCCGCGGAGCCCATCGTCCCCGGCGTGACGCACGCTTCGATCGATCGGATCGTGCCCGTCAACGACCGGTGGCTGCGGGTGTGGGTGAACTCACCCGCGATGAGTCGCGCCGTCGAGGTGCAGGTGTTGCTGCCACGTGAGCAGAACCATCCGCGCCCGACCGTCTACATGCTCGACGGGCGCAGCGCCGAGGCGGAGAGCAACAACTGGACCGAGCTCGGACACGCGGACAAATTCTTCGAAGACAAAGACGTGAACGTGGTGCTGACGGTCGGCGGACCAGCCAGCTTCTACACCGACTGGCAGCGCCCGGACCCGGTGCTCGGCACCAATATGTGGGAAACCTTCCTGACGAAGGAACTGCCGCCGCTTATCGACGCGAAATTCAACGGCAACGGGCGCAATGCCGTCATGGGCGTCTCCATGGGCGCCGAGGCCGCGATGATGCTGGCCTTCCGGCAGCCGAAGCTGTACACGGCGATAGCGGCGCACAGCGGGTGTTTCTCCATGGGAACCGATCTCGGGCAGGCACAGGCTCGCGCGGTGATCGCGACCTATCGTGGCGGGCCGGACAATATGTTCGGCGATCAGCACGATCCCGCCTGGCTGGACCATGATGTACTGCTGCACGCGGAAGCGTTGCGCGGCAAGGCGATCTATCTGTCGGTCGGCAGCGGACTGCCCGGTAAATATGACACCCCGAACAACCCGGATGTGGTCAGCACCATCGGATTCGGCGGTCCGCTGGAGGCCGCGACAAATGCCTGCACCCGCAGGCTGGCCGATCGGCTCACCGCGCTCGCGATTCCGGTGACCGCGAACTTCCGGGCGACCGGGACGCATTCGTGGCCGTACTGGGCCGATGAGTTGGGTTTGTCGTGGCCGACGATATCGCGGGCGTTGGGTCTTTAGCCGATTCCGAAGCGCGCCAACACATCCGGATCGGTCGCGAACCGCAGGAACTGCTCGTTCTCGTGCGGCTCACCGGCGGTCACCCGTACGCCATCGGTGCCGTACGGCCGCAACAGCACCCCTGCCTCCGCGCTCACCTCGCCGTATTCAGCGCTGCGCTCGCCCAGCGGCAGCCACAGGAAGTTCGACTCACTCGGCGGCACCTCGTAGCCCGCGGCGAGCAGTGCGTCGCGGATCCGATCGCGTTCGACGACGAGACCGTCGGTGCGGTCGAGCAGTTCGTGCCGCGCCTCCAGCGAGGCGATCGCGGCGGCCTGCACGACCCGGTTAACGCTGAACGGGATGTGTACCTTCATCAGCGCGGTGATCACCGCCGGATCGCTGACCGCATAACCCGCGCGCAGCCCCGCCAGACCGTACGCCTTGGAGAAGGTCCGCAGCACAACGACATTCGGCCGATTCCGGCCCAACTCGACACCATTCGGGCGCTGCTCCGGGGTGAGCCGCATATATTCGAAGTAGGCCTCGTCCAACACGATCAGCACGTGCCGCGGGACCGCGTCCAGGAAGCGGACCAGCTCGGCCTCGCCGACCGCGGTGCCGGTCGGGTTGTTCGGGTTGCAGACGAAGATCAGCTTGGTGCGCTCGGTGACCGCGGCGACCATCGCATCCAGATCGTGCACATGCTCCGGGGTGAGCGGCACCCGCACGGAGGTCGCATTTCCGACCTGGGTGACGATCGGATACGCCTCGAAGGAGCGCCAAGCGAACAGCACCTCGTCGGTCGGTGCGTCACAGGTGATCTGCACCAGTTCCTGACACAGCGCGACGCTGCCGCACCCGACCGCGACGTTCGCCGAGGAGACGCCGAGGAAGTCCGCGAGGGCCGCGCGCAGCTCGGTGACCTGATTATCCGGATAGCGGTTCGCCAGTTCCGCGGCCTCGGCAATGGCCTTCGCGGCGGACGGGAGCGGACCGAAGGTGGTCTCGTTGCTGGCGAGCTTGACCGCGCCGGGATGGTTGCGGCCGGGGACGTACGCCGGGATCGAATCGAGGTCCGGCCGGATGTGCGCTGTCACCGTTCAACCATATGCCGGGTACCGGAAAATCTGCGCGTCAGGGCCGCTCACGTGCAATTTCTCGCGAAGATCAGCAGATCCACCTACCCTTGTTTCATGTCGGGCATTTACGACGATATTGCGCCGCTACGTAGTCGCGACGAGATCATTTCCGGTTCGCACCCACAACAATCGACCGACGATCGGCCTCGGACCGCCAGCGCACAGGTACCCATCACGGTCGCCGAGCCGGAAGGCAATGCGCGCGGCGGCATCGTGATGCTGCACGAAGCCCGGGAGTTCACCGGGCCATTGCTGGAACTCATGAAAGCCCTGGCGACCGAGGGTTGGACGGTAGTCGCGCCCGATCTGTTCCATCGCATCGACGGCGAGCCGGCGAACGAGGTTTTCGGCGACGAGCTCTTCGACGATTTCGACGCCTGCTTCGACTGGCTCACCCGCCGCGGCGTCTTCCCGGACTGCATCGGCGTGCTCGGCTTCGACCATGCGGGCACCGCGGCCTTCCTGGTGGCGACCAATCGCCCCGTCGGTGCCGCGGTCAGCGTTGCCGCAGCCGGCATCGTCGAACCGCTCACCGACGAGGCCGATGCCCTCATCCGCGCGGCCCCCGATCTGCAGGCGCCATGGCTCGGGCTCTTCGGCTCCGACGACCCGGACACCCCACCCAGCCAAGTTGATCAACTCCGCGACGCCACCGCCCGCGCCGCAGTCGCCAGCCTCGTCGTGACCTATCCGGGCCTGCACCACCGCGCCGACCGACCCGGCGGCGACGACGACTTCGATCTCATCGATTCCCAGACCCGGATTTTCGACTGGTTCGACAGCAATCTTCGGTGATTACCTGGCGTTTTGCGATCTGGACGTCGGCTACTGTAACCTTCCTGTTCGGCGGTTCGAAAGGACCGGTGCCCTCGAAGAGAAGGCTCCAGGAGGCGTGCCAGAGCGGCCGAATGGGACTCACTGCTAATGAGTTGTCCCTTCACGGGGACCGGAGGTTCAAATCCTCTCGCCTCCGCCACACCCCGGTTCGCCGGGCTATATAACTGAACACAAGCATGCGCCCGTAGCTCAACGGATAGAGCATCTGACTACGGATCAGAAGGTTAGGGGTTCGAATCCCTTCGGGCGCACCATATTTACCAGGTCGGGACCTTTTTCGAGGTCAGGTCAGTCCGTAATATCGGACCACCACCAAAGAAACACCAAGAATTCGGCACCAAAAATTCGTCACCTGGCCGTTCCTAGTCCCAGCTCCAGCACGGCCGATGAGTCCGGTGCCTGCTCCGGCGAGACGATGTAATGCCGCTCCGTGACGCCCTCACGAGAATGCCCCAACTGGTTCGCGGCCATTTCGGTGCCTGCCGAGTTGTTTTCACCAATCCGCGGCAATGGGGACCGCCGCCGCCCGAGTTCGATTGGGCCGAAGATGGTGATAGGAAGCCCTCGCACGTAGAGCCAACAGATTGGCCAGTCCGAGGCAGCGCCGGTCCGCAAGTAGCTGTAAACGATTTCGCGGTCGCGATGGCGCCGGCTCCTGCTCCGGCCGACGTCGCTTCCCGGACGATTCACCGGACGGGTCTTGCGGGATGCGTGCATCGCCGGGCCGCGGTGGTCTGTGGCGTTCCCGTTTGTGATTCCTTACGAACTGTCCATAACGCTGGACATCAGACGCGATCGGTGTGCGACGATGCGCTGGTGTCGGTCGCTGATCATCAGACGTTGCGGATGCTGGAGGGTCGATACGTGCTGGAGCGCGCGGTATCGGACGTCGAGGTCGCCCATGATGGCGAGGTGCTCGCGGTCGTGCGCGGCCCTGACGGCGGAGCTTGCATGCGACGCCAGGACGCGGCCGACGACGCTTGGGTGGCGCTGTGGAATGGCGACGAGGCGCACCCGCCGGACGCGACCGGCATGTTGGCTGCGATCGTGGCGCCGCTCGCAGCCGGCAATGTGCCTGTCTGGGTCGCGGCCAGCTTCGACGGCGACATCGTGCTGATCCCCGTTGATCGGGTGGACGAGGCGTCTGAGCTGCTGCGCAGGGCCGGGCACCGGGTGATCGGCTGAAGACTCCGAATGCGGTGCCCGCTGCTGTCTAGTGCAGGAGTTCTCGGCGGTAGCGTCAGCGGCCTCCGGCGTGCTGCTCGCTCGAAAGCCGATGACCGGCTATGACGTCACGCGACGCATGAACGTGCCGATCGGGTACATGTGGTCGACCAGCCACTCGCAGGTCTACGGCGAACTCGCGGCACTCGAGTCTGCAGGCGGTTGCGAGACACCGTCGTGCCGGGACGGTGCCCGCGCGACACCAAGCGATACCGCATCACGGCCGCGGGCAAGCGCGCGCTCGAAGATTGGGGCGACTCGCCGTTGCGCAGCCAATCCCCGGACTCGGTGCAGGCCGAGAACTCCGGCGTATGGTTCGCCGCGCCCTCGTCCGTGAGGTAGCGCAACCTCGGCGGTTGAGCCAGCACCTCGGTCAGTTCTCCAGCGATGCCCAGCATCAATAGGAGCCGAGCCTCTGCCAGCGACTCGTATTCGTGGTGACGGCCGGTACTGATCAGGAACTGCAATAACGGCGCACGGCTCGACGGCACCGCGACAGCCCTGTCGTTCACCGAGTATCGAAACCACCTGGAGGCGGCGGGATTTGGTGATGTCGAGATCATCCCGACCCATTCGGTGGCCGACGGTATGCACTCGGCGATCGTGAAAGCCGTCAAACCCCGCTGCGTAGAGCGTGTGCTCAGTCCATTACTCCTTCAGGCTGTCGTCATCGTTCTCGGTTGGCGTGTCGGGACACACCACCACGTCATCCCGTTACCGTGCGGGGTCGACCACAAGGGACTGCCCGGCGGCCAGCGGATAAGAGTTCCCTTGGCAGCCGGTACTGGCGTAGACCGATTGAGAGGATCTCAACCTTGAGCGATCTTTCTCGCCGTGACCTGCTCAGGACGTCGGCGGCCGCTGGCGTCGGAGCAGTCGTTGTCTCGGGCCTTACGGCCGCGGACACGCCGAATATTGCGGACGCGAGCGCCCCTGGAAGTGTGGCCGCGACGCTGACCGGCCACATCGTCCGCCCGGGTGACGCGTCGTATACGGATGCGCGACTCGGCTGGGACCAGCTCTTTTCTCACTATCCGCTGGTCATCGCCTTCGCACAGGAAACCCAGGACGTGGTGAACGCCCTGACGTGGGCGCGGCAGCACAACATCGCGCTGCGGGTGCGCAGCGGCCGCCACGCCCTCGAAGGCTGGTCGAACCTCGACAACGGCATCGTGATCGACGTCAGCCAGCTGAAGTCGGTCCAGATCGACCCTGGCGCTCGTATCGCGACGGTCGGTGCGGGGCTGAACCAATTGGAAGCGGTGACGACGCTCGCGAAGCAGAACTTTGCGGTCACAACCGGGAGCGAGGGCAGCGTGAGCTTGTGTGGTGCGACGCTCGGCGGTGGCCTCGGGCCCCTCAACCGCTGGCTTGGCATGGCCTGCGACAGCCTGATGGCGGCCGAGGTCGTCGTCCCGTCGGGTCACGACTGCGCCGAGGTGATCAACGCGGACTTGCAGCACCACTCGGACCTGCTCTGGGCGCTTCGCGGGGCCGGAAACGGCAACTTCGGGATCGTCACACAACTCACCTATAAGGTGTATCCGCTCGAGCATCTCGCCTATGTGCAGGCGACATGGGATGGACTCGGGGACCTGTACGGGGTCTTCGAAGCGTGGCAGCGTACGGTACCGTCCGCCGACAGCCGTCTGGGATCGGAGCTCGAGATCCACAAGTCCCAGATCCTGCTGTCCGCGTGGCTTGTGGACGGGGCAGCGGCACAGGCCACAGAGATGCTGGCTCCGATCCTGTCGGTCGGCAGACCCGATGTCACGGTGCAGGTCGGTAACTGGGGCGACTTCTTTGCGGGAGCCCAGGTCCCGCTCGCGCAAGAGCCCGCGAACTGGAAGTTCTTCTCGGAGTTCGTCAAAGAGCGGTTCCCGAAGAAGGCGATCGACATCATCGGCGACTTCATGCGAAACGCTCCCACAGAGGAGAGCAACTACTTCGTCGATGCCTTCGGCGGGGCGATCAAGAGGGAGCCCCCCGGCGGCACGGCGTTCGCGCATCGCGACGCGCTTTTCTACGGCGAGATCGGCGCGGCCTGGGGGACTCGGTCAACACAACCAGGCGTCGGCGACCCGCTGACCTCGCAGGCCCAGGCATGGACCGCTGAGTTCAGCCAGGCGCTTCGGCCCTACGCGGACGGCGCCTACGTCAACGTGCCGAACATCGGAATGCAAGAGTGGCAGACCGCCTACTGGGGGAGCCAGCGCTTCGAGCGGCTGCGCAGGATCAAGGCGAAGTACGACCCCCACAACGTCTTCCAGTACGAGCAGAGCATCCCGCCCGCGTCACACTGATCGACAGTTCGTCGCTGCTCCGCAACCCCCGGGCGGCCGTCGGCGGCCCAGCAGGTTCCGGCACGTCATCACCAGCCTCTGGCCCCTTGCTGACCACGCCACCCCCACCCCGTTCCGCCGTCAACGCGAGCTCAGTCATCGGTCAATTCTGGCCTGACACAGCCCAATTCGTGAGCACTTCCACAGGCGGACCCGACCCGCTCAATGGTCACGGCTCTGCTGTGCGGGCCAAACGCGATTGTCGGCAGGACGTCTGGAGTGACGGCTGGCCGCACCCAACATCGAGTTCCCAGTAGCGGGAGGGCGATCGGGGCAGGTCGAGCATCGACGTCAATTCGGTGAATTTGCCTGTGAGAAAGGTGATTTCGTGCAGTATCCGATTCGGATCGATGCCGCGTAGTGAGAGTCGGGCGGAGGTCTTGGGCGCTATAGTCCCCGCACATCCGTACGGAGAGGACACTCGATGGCTCTTTCACTTCCCGTGACATACCTGGTCGGAAGCGCCAACGCGCCGACACGACAGATCGCGATGGAGAAATTCGGCACGATGTGGGAGTACCTGCCATCGTTTCCGGAGGGTGACACGGCCTTTCCCGGTTGGATCATGCCGAGGCTGCGCAGTACCTTCGCGCTTCCTGGAATGCGGAAGGTGAAGGACGGAAACATCGAGTTGGCCTATCCGGGGATGCCTGGTTACGAGTACACCGGCGAGCGCGAGCTCGAGATTCCGCCAGTGTTGCTCGGGTATTTCGACCAAGCCGAGGCGGCCAAGCCGATTCTGGAGCGCATGATCGCCGAACGCGGCAGCAGCAAGAGCTATCAGGCGTGCATTGTCGATCCGTACGATCATGCGTACTTCGCCCTGGGTGAGGCCGGACTCGAGCAGCATTACGAGTCGTTCCGGAAACCGGCGCTGGAGGAGATCTTCGCTATTCATCGGCTGTTCGACGGTGACGTGGTGTTCCAACTCGAGAGCCCCGGGCGCATGTTGACGATCGAAGTGATCGAGTCGGCGCAAGAGCGGGCCGCGAAAGCTGTTGAGCTGGCGTCGGATCTGGCCGCATTCGTGCGCCGCATGCCCGACGGCGCCCGTGTCACGATCCATCTGTGTCGGGGCGACTGGGAGCACAGCACGTGGCTGAAGCAGATCAACGGATTCGAGCCGGTTGTGCTTTTGGTCAATGCCATTGTGGCGGCATGGCCCGAGGGCCGGACGCTGCAGGGTATTCATATTCCGCTGGCGGCGGCCGACGTACTGCCGTTCGCCGACGTGGACAATCCCGATATCTATCAGCCGTTGGAGCAGCTCACCACCGACGCGACCATCTACGCCGGCATCGTGCACGAGCAGGCGAGTGCGGACCATATCCGCTCGGCCTTGACGCAGGCGCGGAAGTATTACCCTCGTCCATTCGGCGGGCTGAGCACATCGTGCGGTATGGCTCGGATGACCGAAGCGGAGATGGACCACGCACTGCGATTGCTGACCGAATTGATGGTCACGGCGACCGGTTGATCGCGAGGGACGGTTCGGCGAAAAGTGTTGCGGAGACGGAGGGATTTGAACCCCCGGTCGCTCTCGCGACGCTCGCTTTCAAGGCGAGTGCATTCGGCCGCTCTGCCACGTCTCCAGGCCCACGAGAGTACCCGTCGCCGTACGTCGTCCGCCGAGGGGTCAGTCGGAGTTGCCTACCTCGTTGTCGACGCGGGCGAAGACCTCGCCGACGACGTCGAGTTGTTCGGGACCCAGTAGGTCGATGAAGTTGCGTCGGACCGCCTCCACGTGACCGGGTGCGGCGGCCTCCAGCCGACGCATACCTTCATCGGTGAGTTCGGCGAGTACACCGCGGCCGTCCTCGACGCAGGTGTTGCGGCGGACCATCCGCTGGGTTTCCAAGCGGCGGATCTGATGGGTGAGTCGACTGCGTGAGGACAGCACGCCGTCGGCCAGCTCGCTCATGCGCAACGAACGGTCAGGGGCCTCTGAGAGCAGGACCAGGATCCGGTATTCGGCGAGGGTGAGATCGGAGTCGCGTTGCAGTTGACGGTTGAGTGCCGTCGCCAAGCGCTGATTACCGTCCATATAGGCCCGCCAGGCACGCTGCTGCGACGGCGAGAGCCACCTCGGCTCGGCGGGCGCGTAGCTGCTCGGTTCTGGTTGCACATGCTCCATTCTAAGCGCGCCTGAACTGCGCAAACGCATAACCCAGCGGTCCGGCGAAAGACCTGGACACACGACTAATCATGCCCTGAACCAGGGCATGTGGGTCGGGCGGTTCAGCGGATTGCCGCGATCATCGAACGGTCGAGCTCGGCCGGGTTCGCGCATCCGGACAGGCCCATGACGGAGTCGAAGTCGGCGAGCAGAACGCGCAGCGCGTGGCGCACCCCCGCTCGGCCTGCGATGCCGAGACCGTATGCCCATGGGCGACCGTAGAGCACCGCCTTCGCGCCGAGTGCCAGCGCAGTGAGTATGTCCGAGCCGGTGCGGATCCCGGAGTCGAACAGGACGTCCGCGCGGTCGCCGATGCTGGCGACCACGGAGGGGAGGGCATCGAGTGCGGCGATGGCACCATCTACCTGGCGGCCGCCGTGGTTGCTGACGACCACCGCGTCCGCACCAGCGTCGACGACTTGGCGGGCGTCGTCAGGATGCAGGACGCCCTTGACCGCGATCGGCAGATCGGTCCACTCCCGCAGGTGCGCGAGGTCGGCGGGGCGCAGGGCGTGGTTGCCGAATAGGCCACTCCAGGTGAGGATCGCGGCTCGCATCGCATCCTCGCTCTGTTCCGGTGGCGCGGAAAGCTTCGCGCGGAAGACCGGATCCGATAGATAGTTGGCGATGCCCTTGCCGTGCAGGAACGGCAGATGTGCGAGCTCGAGATCGCGGGGTCGCCAACCGAGACCCGGGGTGTCGACGGTTACGAGGATCGCCGACGCACCCGCCCGCTCCGCGCGCTCGACGAGGGATCTGGCCAGCTCGTTATCGGCGGGCCAGTACAGCTGATACCACCAGCTACCGGCCGCCGCGCCGACATCCTCGATGGTGGAGGAGGCCGCCGTCGAGAGCACGGTCCCGACACCGAGTTCCTTCGTAACCTCCGCGACGATCACCTCACCACCCTCGTGCAGCAACTCCAGCACCCCGACGGGCGCGGTCAGCACCGGCGCGGCCAGTCGCGTCCCGAGCACCTCCACCGACAGATCGCGCGCCCCCGGTCCCGAGGTGCCGCGCAGCATCCGCGGCACAATCCGGTACCGGTCGAATGCGGACCGATTGGCCGCCGCCGTCCGCTCGCTCGACGCACTCCCAGCCACATAAGCGAAGGCTTCCTTGCTCAGCACTTCGCGCGCCCGCTCTTCCAAACCCGCAGCCGTCAACGGCAATTCGGGCACCACGCCCCCCAGTCCACCCGCGTAGATCTCATTCTGGAAGTCGACAAAGCTGCTCACGCCGGGAACGCTAGTCCCACGCCCTCATGCCCGCAGGCAGCTCACGATATTTCCCCGCCCGAGGACGTGGACGCCGCACTCCATGTGTGAGCCGCATCCAGTACCGAGCCGTGACGTCGCTGCTGGGACCAAATCACCTACCAGCGGAGCATGATCACGTGGCAGCAGTCCATCCAGGCAGGTGACCTGTGGCACGACCGAAATCCGCGCTGATTCGGCAACAGGCTCTACCCCGGGTGTGCAGGGGTGAGCAGCGGGCCGGTCGGGGGTGGGGCACGATGGGGTGATGCGCGCTATCAAGCTGAACGGGTTCGGGGGGCCCGAGGTGATGGAGTGGGGCGAGGCGGCGGATCCGGTGCCTGGGCATGGGGAGGTGCTGATCGAGGTTGCCGCGGCCGGGGTGAATCGCGCGGATCTGTTGCAGCGGCGCGGGTTCTATCCACCGCCGCCCGGGGCCAGTGAGGTCATGGGGTTGGAGTGTTCGGGGGTCATCGCCGAAGTCGGTGATGGGGTGCGGGACTGGCACGTCGGCGATCGGGTGTGCGCGCTGCTGTCCGGTGGCGGGTATGCGGAGAAGGTTGTGGTTGCCGCGACGCAGGTGCTGCCGGTGCCCGACGGGCTCGACCTGGGTGCGGCGGCCGCACTGCCCGAGGCGGCTGCGACGGTGTGGTCGAATCTCGCGATGACCGCCGGGCTGGACGCGGGGCAGTTGGTGTTGATTCACGGCGGCGGCAGCGGAATCGGTACGCACGCCATCCAAGTCGCGGTCAGCCGCGGCGCGCGGGTAGCGGTGACCGCGGGCTCGGCCGAGAAACTGAAGCGGTGCCGCGAGTTGGGCGCGAACCTGCTGATCAACTACCGCGAGGACGATTTCGTTGCCGCGATCCGCGCCGAGGCTCCCGGCGCCGACATCATCCTCGACATCATGGGCGCCGCCTACCTCTCACGAAACGTCGAGGCGCTGGCACCACACGGCCGCCTCGTGGTGATCGGCATGCAGGGCGGCGTCACCGCCGAACTGAATCTCGGTGCGCTGCTGTCGAAATGGGGAACCATCCACGCCAACAACGTCCGCAACCGCCCCGCCACCGGCCCCAACAGCAAAGCCACCGTCATCGCCGAACTTCGCCATCACGTCTGGCCGCTGATCGCCGACGGCACCATCGCCCCGGTAATCCACGCCGAACTCCCCATCACCGAAGCCGCCGAGGCTCACCGCCTCTTGGACTCGTCCGAAACCTTCGGCAAGGTAGTCCTGAGCGTTCGGGACGCCTGACGCGAGCTACTGGCTCACTGCACCCAAAGGGATTCGAACCTCTAACCTTCTGATCCTTACTCAGATGCAAGGCTCCGAACCAGCGGGGCCTCCGGGGGTTTTCCACCGTTGGCGGGCGCGGAGATGTCGGCGGCGGCGCCAGGTTATTGCGTGACGCATCATCGATGTCATACTCGAATGTATGTTCGATAATCGACATCGAGACGTCTGGCGGCCATATTCACCGCTCCTGCCGATCTACGTCGACATCGATCGTGTGCTTCCGCCGGATGGATCGCCGACACGCGAGGTATCGGCGCGGGTGAAGAAGTACGGTCTGGTCTTGTCCGGGCGGATGGCGGCCAGGCAGCGGGCGTGGCATCGACTCGTGGACGGGCGTTGGGTGGCCAGTATCGAGGTGCCGGTCGAGACCAATGGGCAGTGGATCTATCTGGACTTCATCGCGTCGGCCGACGCGGTCGCGCCACGCGAGGGCGGCGACACGATGCCGGAGCGACCGAGCAATCAGTGGGGGCAGCCGAAGCGATATTGACCAGCGGTACCGTCCGCGCTCACTCCAGCGCGGCCAGCGCCCGACCCAACTGATCGATCTCGAATTTGGTTGTGTACGGGGCCAAGCCGACCGTGACGGCGCCGCCTTCGTCGTTGACGCCGAGGGCGTCCAACAGCCGGCTGCCGCCGTGGACGCCGCTGAGGGTGCCGATGCGGGCGTCGGCGAGTTTCGCGGCTACCTTTTCGGCTTGCATACCCGCCATGGTGAAGCTGACGGTGGGGATGCGGGTGGAGGCGCGGCCTATGACGGTGAGGTTGGAGATTTTGTCGAGCACGTCCATCAGGTGCTCGAAGAGCTGGTCGTGGTAGTCCTGCAGCGAGGTGATCGAGATTTCCAGGCGCTCGCGGCGGGTGCCGCGGGCACGCTCGTCGAGACCCGCGAGGAAGTCGATGGAGGTCGTCAATCCAGCGAGCAGTGCGTATTGGTGGCCGCCGACCTCGAGACGTTCGGCGCCTTTGGCATAGGGGTTCAACGACATCGACGGAATACGATCCAGGAAGGCCGGATCGCGGAAGACCAGCGCGCCGATCTGCGGACCACCCCAGGCGGGGGCGCTCAACGCGACCACATCGGCATTGAGTTCGTCGATATCGATGAGGGCATAGGGCGCGGCGCCGAAGCAATCGGCGACGAGCAGACCGCCCACCTCGTGTACCCGATCCGCCGCGATGCGCACTCCGGGGGCCGAACCGACGATCGGCGATGCGGCGGTCAGCGCGACCAGCCGGGCGGTCGGGCCGATCAATTCCTCGAACTGCCACGACGGCATTTCACAGGTCTCGATCTCGACCTCGGCCCAGCGCACATGCGCACCGTAGCGATTCGCGATCCGCAACCACGGCGCGACATTCGCCTCATCATCCAATCGCGAAAGCACTATCCCGGTGCCGAGGCCGAGTCGCGAACTCAGCGACTCCGCCAACCAGGCCAACAAAACCGCACGGTCCGGTCCGAGCACGACGCCCGCCGGATCACCGCCGACGAGATCCGCGACGGCCTCGCGCGCCGCATCCAGAATCGCGGCACTGCGAACGGCGGCACCGTTGCGGCCGATATGGGAAAACGAAGAGGTTCGGAAACCTGTTGATACGGCACGAGATACCGAATCCGGGACCAGCATTCCGCCCTGCGGGTCGAGATGGATCCAACCGTCGCCCAGGGACGGTATCAGGCCCCGAACCCTCGCGACGTCGTAAGTCATGTTGGCCACTCTAAAGGCAGCGGGCGAGCCTGGGTAACCGCGTTCCCCCTCACCGGCGGGCGGGGGTGCAGTGAACTGGGACTCAGCATGGCAACCGACTTTCAACAAATCCGAACCACACGACCCGAACAGAATAGACGCCACCTCCGCGCCGCTGCACCGACCCGGTGACCTGATCGAAGGCGACCGACTTAGCGCGTTCGCGGCGGACGCGACATGATGGGGACCATGACGCAATCGGATGGAGCACCCGAATCCATTGTCGTGATCGGACCCGACGGCAGGCCGCTGGCTATACCCGTGGAGTCCGGTTCGGACACGCCCTTCACCGCGCAGGTCGTTACCGACGGCGATGAGAAATCCGACAATGCGGACAATAAGGTCGACGCCGAAGAATCGCTCGCCGATATGGTCGAGCAGCCAGCGAAGGTCATGCGCATCGGGACCATGATCAAACAATTGCTGGAGGAGGTCCGCGCGGCTCCGCTGGACGACGCCAGCCGGACCCGGCTGCGCGAAATCCACAAATCCTCGGTGCGCGAACTCGAACAGGGTCTGGCACCGGAATTGCGCGAGGAACTGGAGCGGCTGACGCTGCCGTTCACCGATGACGCAGTGCCCACCGATGCCGAACTCCGCATCGCTCAGGCCCAGCTCGTCGGCTGGTTGGAAGGCCTTTTCCACGGCATCCAGACGGCGCTGTTCGCCCAGCAGATGGCGGCGCGGGCGCAGCTGGAACAGATGCGTCAAGGTGCGCTGCCGCCGGGCATCCACGCGACCGACCCGCGCGGAGGCCAGTCGAACCCGCCGATCGGCGGCGCCGGACAATATCTCTGAGTAGATCCGAGACGAGTACCAGCCGGGTCGGCGGTGTCTGATTTGCGGCGATCGCGGGGCCCTACGTGGTTACGCTTCGCTACCGCCTCCGGGCCCTGCCGCTCACGCCGCAGGAAATTGCGAGGGTAGTGTCGAGCACCGTGCCGTCCGCTGCCGCCCGCCCCGACTCGGTCTCCGATGTGAATACGGCGCGTCCCGATGAGAGCTCGGATCGTCCTGAAGAGGGTTCAGTGCGTTCAGATACCAGCCAAGCGCGTACCGACGAGAGTTCCGATGAGACCTCCGTGCCTCCCGAAGAGAACACCGCGCCGGAGCATCCGGTGAGTGCCGACGCGGAAACGCCCCCGTCGGACGATGCGGTCACGACTGCGATCGTCTCGGACTCGCAGACCTTCGGTCGCGCGTTCAAGGACTTCCGCAGCGGCTTCGCGCAGCGTGAGCTGTGGCTGTCACTCGGCTGGCAGGACATCAAGCAGCGCTATCGACGCTCGGTGCTCGGCCCGTTCTGGATCACCATCGCGACCGGTGTACAGGCCGCCGCGATCGGCATTCTGTACTCCGCGCTGCTCGGCCAGTCGATCAAGTCGTATCTGCCGTATGTGGCCGTCGGCATCATCGTCTGGAACGTGATCCAGGCCAGCATCCTCGAGGGTTCGGATGTCTTCATCGCCAACGAGGGGCTGATCAAACAGCTGCCCTCGGCGCTGAGTGTGCACGTCTATCGGATGGTCTGGCGGCAGTTGCTGTTCTTCGCGCACAACATGCTGATTTATCTGGTGGTGCTCGCCGCATTCGGCGTCTGGGAGAAACTGCACTGGACGGCCATTTTCGCGATCCCCGCGCTCGGGCTGTTGTTCCTCAACTCGATGTGGGTCTCGATCGTGTTCGGCATCTTCAGCACCCGCTACCGCGATATCGCGCCGATCCTCGGCAGCCTCACGCTGATGCTGTTCGTGCTGACGCCGGTCATGTGGAATACCAAAAGCCTGGAAGAACAGGGCGGTCAGGTGAGCGAGCGCGCGAAGCTGGCCGAAATCGTGCCGACCTTCCATTACCTCGAAATCGTCCGCGCGCCGCTGCTCGGCGATGATCAGCATCTGTATCACTGGGTGATCGTCGGCGCCATCACCGTCGTCGGCTGGATCGTGGCGATCTTCGCCATGAAGCAGTACCGTTCGCGCGTGCCGTACTGGGTATAGGAGATCGGGCCCGATGACCGACCATGTGAGTATCGAAACCCGCCAGGCGTGGGTCGAGTTCCCGATCTTCGACGCCAAATCGCGGTCGCTGAAAAAGGCATTCCTCGGCAAGGCCGGTGGTTCTATCGGCCGCAATCAGTCCGATGTGGTGGTGGTCGAGGCGCTGCGCGACATCACCCTCTCGCTGAAAGAGGGCGACCGGGTCGGCCTGGTCGGACATAACGGCGCGGGCAAATCGACACTGCTGCGGCTGCTTTCGGGAATCTATGAGCCCTCGCGCGGCAGTGCACGCATCCGCGGCCGGGTGGCGCCGGTATTCGACCTCGGCGTCGGTATGGATCCGGAGATCTCCGGCTTCGAGAACATCATCATCCGTGGCCTTTTCCTCGGACAGACGCGCAAGCAGATGCTGTCGAAGATCGATGAGATCGCCGAATTCACCGAACTCGGCGAATATCTGTCGATGCCGCTGCGCACCTATTCCACCGGTATGCGGGTGCGCCTGGCGATGGGTGTGGTGACCTCCATCGATCCGGAGATCCTGCTGCTCGACGAGGGTATCGGCGCGGTGGATGCCGAATTCATGAAGAAGGCTCGGATCCGGTTGCAATCACTGGTGGCCCGCTCGGGCATCCTGGTGTTCGCCAGCCATTCCAACGAATTTCTCGCCCAGCTCTGCGATACCGCCATGTGGATCGACCACGGCCAGATCCGTTTACGCGGTGATATCGAAGAAGTGGTACGTGCCTATGAGGGCCCGGACGCGGGCAATCATGTCGCCACCGTGCTACGCGAAATGGAAGCGGAACGGAAAATGGGAACCGAGCGAGAATTGGAGCGGAATCAGGCATGAGTGAGCCGACCGGGCAGAACGCCCCGATCGACGCGGGGCGCGAGGACCCGATCGACTCCGTGCCGGATTCCGACGCACCGAACGAGAGCGTCCCGGCGAAGGACCCCGTGCCGCGCGACGCAGCGCCTCAGCCCACAGACGACACCCGAGACGACCTGGCCGACGATTCCGACGACCTTTCCCCAGCACAAATCGAAGCCGCCCGCACCCCAGCGGGCACCGGGCCCGACGCCAAAATCGTCGCCGTAGTCGTCACCCACAAACGCCGCGAACTGCTCGCCGAATCGCTGAAAATCCTTGTCTCCCAGACCCGCCCGGTGGACCACCTGATCGTGGTCGACAATGCCAATGAATCCGAGGTCGCGGAGCTGGTCGCCCAGCAGCCGATCGAGGCAACCTACCTCGGTTCGGCGCACAATCTCGGCGGCGCGGGCGGTTTCGCGCTCGGCATGCTGCACGCGCTGACCCTCGGCGCGGACTGGGTCTGGCTGGCCGATGACGACGGTCGCCCCGACGGCTCGGAAGTCCTTGCCACCCTGCTCGATTGCGCTGGCCGACACGGTCTGGTCGAGGTGTCGCCGGTGGTCTGCGATATCGACGAACCGGATCGCCTCGCCTTCCCGCTGCGCCGCGGCGTGGTCTGGCGGCGGCTACGTTCCGAGCTAGGCGATGAAGACTTCCTGCCCGGCATCGCCTCGCTGTTCAACGGCGCGCTGATCTCCGCCAAGGCGGTCGATCTGATCGGCGTTCCGGACCTACGGCTATTCGTGCGCGGCGATGAGGTCGAGGTGCATCGCAGGCTGGTCCGTTCCGGTCTGCCGTTCGGCACCTGCCTACAGACGGCCTACCTGCATCCCAACGGCGCCGCCGAATTCAAGCCGATCCTCGGCGGCCGCATGCACACCCAGTACCCGGACGACCCGGTCAAGCGCTACTTCACCTACCGCAACCGCGGCTATCTCATGTCCCAGCCCGGTATGCGCAAACTGCTGCCCCAGGAGTGGATCCGCTTCTCCTGGTTCTTCCTGGTCACCCGCCGTGATCCGGCCGGTCTGCGCGAATGGTTCCACCTGCGCAGCCTGGGCCGCAACGAGCAGTTCGGCAAGCCGACCCCGGACCAGAAGACCACCGACGAAAAATAGATTGCGCGGGTCTGCCCGCCATGCCAGAGTGGGCGAGCAACGTCGAGACGAGAGTGAGGAGGTGGAGATCGTGACACGAACCGTTCGGATTGTCGTGCCTGGAGCAGCTGTGCAAACGCACGCTGTCGCACGAATTTCCGCCTCAGATACCTCTCGCTGAGTCCGGTTCGGGCTCGGCGCCCGACGAAGGATTCCTTCCATCATGGTCGATTACGACCTCCTCGTCCCTTACGGCTGGACCGAAGCCGTTGCCAATGAATACGACTCGCTCATCGACGATGGGTGCGTCCCCGCGCGGGTGATCCGCATGGATCGCAGCGAATGCGATGTCGCGACTCCGACCGGACTCGCGCGCGCCCGTTGTCAGCGTTTGATTTGGCCCGAGCGGGGGCCGTCCGTGGTTACGCAAGCTGCCTCGTCCCGGCCTGACCCGCTCAGGCGGCGGGGTGCGGACTCCGAAATCAGCGGACTCTGCACCGGCGACTGGGTAAGCATTGATGCCGAACTCAATGTGCGCCAGCTGCTTCCGCGCCGCGGCGCGATCACGCGATCGGCCGCCGACCGACGCGCACAGGGTCAAGTGCTGGCCGCGAATGTCGATACCGTGCTGATCTGCAGCGCGGCCGACGGCGATATCGACCTCGGGCGCATCGAGCGCATGCTCGCACTTGCCTGGGAGAGCAGCGCACAGCCGATCGTGGTGCTCACCAAAGCGGATGCGGCGCTGGATATTCCGCTCGACGACGTACAGGCCGTCGCACCCGGTGCGGTCGCCCTCGCGGTCAGTGCGGATACCGGATCGGGACTCGATGTGCTCACCGCGATGCTCGACGGCACCGTCGCGCTGATCGGTCCGTCCGGTGTCGGAAAATCGACGCTCGCCAATGCCCTGATCGGCCAGGAAGTCTTCGCCACCAACGCCGTTCGCTCGGTGGACAAAAAGGGCAGGCACACTACGGTGCATCGGGAACTGCGGCCGCTGCCCGGCGGCGGCACGCTGATCGATACGCCCGGACTACGCGGCATCGGCCTCTGGGATGCCGCCGAAGGCATCGAGAAAGCCTTCAGCGATATCGAATCCCTCGCGGCGCACTGCCGATTCGACGACTGCGCGCATAACGGCGAACCCGGCTGTGCCGTGCAGGAAGCCGTCGACAGCGGGGCGCTCACCCAGCGGCGCTTCGACAGCTACCGCAAACTCGAACGGGAAAACGCCTGGATGGCAGCGCGATCGGATAAGCGGCTACAAGCCGAACGTGCGAAGGTGTGGCGCGATATCCGCAAGCAGCAGCGGCAGTTCTACCAGGAGCGCGGCTCGCGACGCTGATTCCCGCGGGGAGCGGCAGTTTGCGTATCCATGTGAGGGAAAGCGAACGTCGCACCAGCACGGTAGGGTCGGCACGCACAAATCGCTAAACGGGAGGGTTCCGATGAGTTACCCCGGCGGGTATCCGCCACAGGGCCAGCCCGGGCAATGGCCCGGACAGCCCGCATATGGTCAGCCGGCGCCGCAGGGCGCGCCGAATCCCTACGGTGCGCCACCGCAATACGCGCCGCCCGCGGGGCAGCCACCGATCAGCCAACCGCAAGTGCCGCAACCGCCGTACGGCAGCCAGCCGCATATTCCGCAGCCGCAGTACGGACAGCCGGCGCCGCCGCAGCCGTACGGTCAGCCTGCTCAGCCCTATGGGCAGCAGCCGTACGGCCAGGCGCCCTACGGGCAGCCGGTTCCGCAGCAGGCTCCGGCCCCGCCGGGTATCACGGTCAACGCTTCCTATGAGTGGTTCGCGTTCCTGTTGGCGATCACCAAGCCGAAGATCCTGATCAACGGTCAGCGGGTGCCGAATACGCGGTGGGGCCAGAACCATATTCCGGTCGGTCCCGGTCAGTACCACGTGCGGGTGGTCACGCCCTGGCTGTTCGATATGGGCCAAGCGAATGCGACCGCATCGATCCAGGAAGGTCAGGGCGCGCTGTTCTACTACAAGCCGCCTGCGATCATCTTCCTCAACGGTGCGATCGGCCCGGTTCCGCAGAAGACGCCCGGCGCCATCTTCATCTACATCAGCTGGGCCTTCGTGGCATTGATGATCCTGCTCAACATCGTGTTGATCGCTGGCGCGTCCAGCATCTGACAGCGTCGAAAGGCGTCGGGGCTCCGGCGCCTTTTCTTCGCGGCACCTATGCAACTGGTTGCATAGAAGCCTGGGTTACGCTTAACGTGCACAACACCCGTCGGCGACTGCTCGCCGGTCGTTCGAACGGGTCGGCACGGCCGCGGGCCCACTCTCCTGCGGCCTGGACGACAGGAGCAGGTCATGACGGAACCGGGATCGAAACCGCTCGCGGGCGCGACGATGATCATGTCGGGCGGCAGCCGAGGCATCGGTCTGGAGATCGCCAAGCGAGCAGCCGCCGATGGCGCGAATATCACTCTGATCGCGAAGACCGACCAGCCGCATCCGAAGCTGCCCGGCACCATCCACACCGCTGCGGCGGAACTCGAGGCGGCGGGCGGCTCGGTACTGCCTTTCGTCGGCGATGTGCGCATCGATGAGTCGGTCGCCGAGGCCGTGCGCCAGACCGTCGAGCGGTTCGGCGGCATCGATATCGTCGTCAACAATGCCTCGGCGATCGACCTATCCCCCACCGACGCCATCTCCATGAAGAAGTACGACCTGATGCAGGACATCAACTGCCGCGGCAGCTTCCTGCTGTCCAAGCTCAGCATTCCCGCGCTGCGCGAATCGGCCGCGGCCGGCCGCAACCCGCACATCCTGACCCTGTCCCCACCGCTCAACCTGGATCCGAAATGGGCGGGCATGGCGCTGGGCTACACCATCGCCAAGTACGGAATGTCGCTCACCACACTGGGTTTGGCCGAGGAGCTCAAGGGCGACGGTATCGCCGTCAACTCACTGTGGCCGCGCACCACCATTGCCACCGCGGCGGTGAAGAATCTGCTCGGCGGCGAGGAAATGATCGCCACCTCCCGCACCCCCGACATCTATGCCGACGCCGCCTACCTGGTCCTCACCTCGCCATCGAAGGAGACCAGCGGCAACTTCTTCCTCGATGACGAAGTCCTCGCCGCACATGGCATCACCGACCTGGACAAATACCGCGTCGTCCCCGGCGACGCCGAACTGACCACCGACCTGTTCCTCTGACGCCGCCCCCGGAGGTGGCCCGCCCGGCCACTTTCGGGCCGTCAGCCCGCTACCGTCGCTATCGTGACCGGTAAAACCACCTTGGCCGCGATCTTCGAACCAGAGCCCGAAGGATGGGGGCCGCGCGGTGATCCCTACGTCTGGCAGGAAATGCGGAGGCGGCTCGAAAATCTCGACCCGCCATCGACTTCGACCGAGCTGATCGCACTGCTGCACGACACCTTCGAGCAGGTGCTCGGATCGCGTCTCGGCGCGAAAAACGCACCCGACAGCGTGCACCGACCGGAGTTCGCGCACGGCGGCATGTCGAGCGGGATGGTCAGCCTCGATGCCTGGCGGCAGGCGTTGATGCCGCTACTGGAGGGGCGCGCCAGGCAGCTGATCTCGGGCGCGCCCGGTACCGCCACCATCATCCTTCGCCGAGGCGACATCACTGAGCAGCGGGTCGACGCGATCGTCAATGCGGCCAACTCTTCCCTGCTCGGCGGTGGCGGCGTCGATGGCGCGATCCACCGCGCCGGTGGACCCGCGATTCTCGACGCCTGCCGCAATCTGCGCGCATCGCGCTACGGCAAAGGACTGCCAACCGGTCAGGCGGTCGCCACCACCGGGGGCGACCTGTGGGCCCGATGGGTAATCCACACCGTCGGCCCCGTATGGTCCGCGACCGACGACCGCGGCGCCCTCCTCGCCTCCTGCTATCGCGAATCTCTCCGGATCGCAGACGAATTGGGTGCGCGAACAATCGCCTTTCCTGCCATCTCGACCGGCATCTACGGCTGGCCGATGGATGACGGCGCGCGCATCGCTACCGAAACGGTGCGCCACACGAAAACATCCGTACAAGAAGCCCACTTCGTCGTCTTCGACGAGCGCGCGCACGCCGCATTCGAAGCCGCACTGCGCTGAGCGCGGTCGTCACGCGCACTTTTGGCGCGCCGCGCATGGATTTGCCCGGTCATTTCGCGCGTGGCGGGCAAAAGCGTGCGCGGCGCTGGCTCAGTTCGGCTTGATGCCGTAGAGGCGCTCCCAGTTTTCTCGGCTGGTGAGCTCGGGCATTGCGGCGCGGTATTGCTGGGTGAGTTTGGGTAGTTCACGGCGCAGCTGACGCAGCACGCGGATGGTGCGGATGAGCAAGGCGCGAGCTCGCGCCTTATCGCGCTGCCGGACCCGGACACCGGACTGCGATGCGTCGGTAACCACGACGTGGTCGAACAGCGAGACATGCCACCAATGCGCGTCCTCGCGGGTGACGCCGATCAGACCGCGCTGGGTGCGTCCGGTCCACTGGGTGATGGCCCGCTTGATCAGCACCGCCGTGACCCGACTCGGTTCGCCACCGGCCCGGCGCAAGTGGATATCGGCCGAGCGCACCGACGGCGTCGCGGCGGGATGCTTGATGGTCTCGGGGTAATCGGCGCGACTGGTGCGGGCGGCGGCCAGTGCGGCGATTCCGCCGTCGCGCAAGACCTTCGGCCCCTGCAGGAAGTCCTCGATGCCCTGCAAAGTGGTGTGCACGAGGCCGTACTGCATGGCGACCAGATGTTCGGCCAGACTCCGGAACAGTTGGCGGGTAATGGCTTTGCCGTCGAGATCGGTGTGCAGTGAACCGACGATCAACGAGTTGCGCGTGCTGAAGTAGCGCGCCCAGTCGTCGTAGTCCTTCCAGTAGAAGTCCGCGTGCCACACCGCGGCATTCGGCAGCGTCACCGTGACGAACCCGTGCTCGCGGGCCCGGATGCCGTATTCGACATCGTCCCACTGGAAGAAGATCGGCACCGGCAGCCCGATCTTGGCGACCACCTCGGCCGGGATCAGGCAGGTCCACCAGGCGTTGTAGCCGGCGTCGACGCGGCGCTCCTGGTTCTTCTTCAGCATGCTGGTGTTGCGCAATGCCTTCGGCACCTTCTGGCCGTGCTTCAGCTCGTGCAGATGCACTTCCTCGGCGCCGACATTCAGGTAATCCGGGTTGAGCAGGAACAACATCTGCGCGCCGACCAGCGTCGGTTCCACGGTCAGATTGGCGAAGGCATTGAGCCGCAGTACCGTTTCCGGTTCGCAGAGGATGTCGTCGTCCATCAGGATGACGTCGGCGTGCTCGTTGACCGCCGACACCTCGTACAGGCCACGGGTGAAGCCGCCCGCACCACCCAGATTCGGCTGCCGGATGTACCGCAACTTGTCACCGAAGATCGGCAGCGTGTCCTGGAAGCGCGCCTGGTTCTCCACCAGATCGGTGCCCTGATCGACCACATAGACCGCGTCGATGGCCTCGAGAATCGGGGCGTCGGAGGCCAGCGCGGCCACGGTCTCGGCGCAATCGGTGGCCCGGTTGAAGGTGCAGATCGCGATGGCGACGGGGCGCACACGTTCGGGTGCGATGGCGGTCCAGGTCTGCGCGGAAATGCCGAGTTCGCCGCCGATGGCATCGAATTCGAGCCACAGCGCGCCACCGTCGACGTACTGATCCAGCGGTGCGGTCAGGGTCACGGGGCCGCTCGCGGTGATCTCGGCGGTCTCGATGATCCGGCGGTGCCCGGCGATATCGGAGGCGACCAGCCGGACCTGGGCCCGCTTGGTCACATCGAGCACCATGGTCGCCCACACCTCGGTGACCGTGGTCCAGCGCTGCCAGTAGCTGGCCGCGAAGCGCCCGAAGTAGGTGTTGGTATGTGCGGACGCGCCCTTGTCCAGTCTCAGCTCCAGGCGTTCCCGATGGGCGCGGCCCTTGGCGACGGCATACAGCTCATCGCTCACCTTCGCCGACGGGCCGGTGAAGATGCCACGCTGCAGCACCAGCCGATCGGGCGCCTGATGATCGACGCGCAGTGAGGCGGGCGCGGCCGAAGGTCGGTCATTTGTCTCGGTAACGGCCTGGGTAGCCGACTGATCCATGAAGTCCTCGAAATCCTTTGGTGCCGACGGGACAGACACGCCCCTGGATGCCTTCGCGGCGGGGCCGAGGATATCAATTGGGCTCGGCGACTGCCTGTCCAGGAACCGGGACGGTCCCGCTATTTATGGTTGCTTGTCATTAGCCGGGCTATCCGCTGAACCGACGAATACGAATTTGTCGTAGGCCCAATAGCGGAATACCACCGCAACGATCTGACCGATGAGCGTGCCGGATATGTTGTCCGACAGCGGCGACGACAGGTCGAGCACATAGCGAGAGAACCCGAGACAACCCAGTTGCAGGCCGATAGCGACCACATTGAATATGGCATACAACAGGTACTCGCGCGCCGGATTGTCGGATTTCTTGTGCCCGAAGGTCCACCACTTGTTGCCGAAGTAGGTCACCACCGTGGCCACCGCGATCGCGATGATCTTGGCGGGCAGCGGCGCGTGGTAGAGCACGCCCTCACCACCCCAGAACACCAGCAGGTTGTAGGTGCCCGCGTCGACGAGGAAGCCGATCGCGCCGACCACCAAGAAGGCACCGCCGCGCCGCAGCGCGGCGATCACCTTCACGGTCAGCGGCTCGGCGACCGGCGCGGATTGCGGTGAGCCGGACCGTTCGGAGAATGACACGGGCTGCTCTGGGTAAGACACTCGGCGACGGTACCCCAGTAGGCTCGGTGAACCGAGTGAGCACCAATAGGTACAGCCCTGTACCCTCCCGGTGTTCCCCATTCACCGCCGACATCGAGGATTGACCGGGTGGACTCCACCGAGCTCCGAATTGCCGCAGTGGTGCCATGCCACAACGAGGAGGCTTCGGTCGCCAAGGTCGTCGCCGACCTGCAGGCCGCCGTGCCGGGAATCGTCGTCTACGTCTATGACAACCTCAGTACCGACGCGACCGCCGAGCGGGCCCGCGCGGCCGGCGCGATCGTGCGCCACGAACACACCAAGGGCAAGGGCAATGTGGTGCGCCGCGCCTTCGCCGATATCGAGGCCGATATCTATCTGATGATCGACGGCGACGACACCTACGAGGCGTCGGCCGCGCCGCTGATGATCAAGACGCTGCTCGACGGTCCGTACGACCATGTGCTCGGCGTCCGCAAACAGGACGAGGGCGCCTCGGCGTACCGCTCCGGCCACGAGGCCGGCAACAAGGTGCTCAACGGCGTGGTCGGAAAGGTATTCGGCGAGAACGTCGAAGACATGCTCAGCGGCTTCCGGGTGTTCTCGCGGCGGTTCGTGAAGAGCTTCCCGGCCGTCTCTCGCGAATTCGAGATCGAAACCGAGCTGACCGTGCATTCCCTGCATCTGCGGGTGCCGCGGACGGCGGTTCCGGTCGGCTTCCGCGATAGGCCGGCGGGCAGTGAGAGCAAGCTGCGCACCTACCACGACGGATTCAAGATCCTGGCGCTGATCATCGGCCTGGCCAGACATGAGCGGCCCGTTGCGTTCTACGGGCTGTTCGGCACGCTGAGCTGGCTGGTTTCGATCATCCTGACCATTCCGATAGTGGTCGAGTTCTACAACACCCATGAGGTGCCCCGGTTCCCGACACTGTTCCTCGGATTCACCTTGCTGCTGCTCGGCAGCCTGGCCTGGACCGCGGGTCTGATCCTGGACGGCATCCGGCGCTCCCGGCACGAGGCCGCCCGGCTGGTCTACCTGCGCTACTCGGCCGTCGGCGCGGATGACGCGCGTGGTGGTGACGCACACGCCGGAGGGGCCCAGCGTTGACCACCTCGGCGGATCGAACCGCAACCACCGCGAATACGGAATCGCAGACCACGGACAACGATGTCGCGGCACCCGAATCCGCTGCCGCCGAACCTGATTCGAGCAGACCGAGTCCGGCACGCGCTTTCCGACACAGGATCGTAGAACGCTTCGGCGCGGCCACGGTCGCCTTCACTATTGTCGTCGCGGTCTTCGGCGCACTGTTCGCCTGGATCACCCCGCCGTTCTGGGGTCACGACGAAATCACCCAGTTCGGTCGCGCCTATCAGGTCGCGCACGGCGGCTTCGGACCCCAGCGGATCCACGACGAGCGTGGCATCTCCTACGGCGGCGATGTGCCGATCAGCATCACCGAGCTGATGGGCTATGCGCTGCACGACTACACCACCAATCCGGAAGAGCCGGATCCGATGGTGGCCGATCCCGGCAGCTACGCCCGGATGGAGGACGCCGCGGTTTCGAAGGCGCAGGAGCCGGTCTGGTTCACCAATACCGCCGCCTACTCGCCGGTGCCGTATATCCCTGCGGCCATTGGCATTCGGGTCGCCGAGCTGTTCGGACTGAATGTCGGCGCGATGATGCTGCTGACCCGCCTCGCGGGCCTGGCCACCTACCTCGCGCTGGTCGGATTCGGCCTGTGGGCCCTGCGCGCACACCGGGTGCAGTGGCTGGCGTTCACCATCGCCGTGCTGCCGATCGCCGTCTTCCAAGCGGGCACCGTCACCGCCGACACCTTGACCAACGCACTGGCCATTATGGTCTCGGCCCTGCTGGTCAAGGCGCTGTTCCTCGGCGACGGTCTCGGTCGCACCGAGACGGCCGCGCTACTGGCCGCGACCGTGCTGCTGCCGGTCAGCAAACCGACCTATGTGCTGCTCGCCATGCTCGTGGTGCTGGTGCCGACGAACCGGTTCGTCCTCGGCGGTGCGTCCCGCTGGAAGCGTTTCATCCCATGGGGTTTCGCGGCATCGGGCGCGCTGACGTTCGCGGTCTGGATGAAGATCGCCGCGCCGACCGGCGACGGGATGGGCCTGATGCGCCCGCAGCACCAATGGAATTCGGTGCGTCCGGGCGATCAGCTGCACGGAATCCTCACCGACCCGGTGAATTTCGTGAACACCTTCGGCGAGAGCATCGCACTGCGCGACCAGCGGTGGTTCACCCAGTTCTTCGGTGAACTCGGCTTCGCCTACATCGATGTCCCCGCGCTGTCGGTGCTGGCCTGCCTGCTCGCCTTCGCGGTCAGCATCGGTATCGCGGATCGGATGAATACCGCGACCGCCACCTTCCGGCGCACGCTGATCGTCGCGCTGACGGTGCTCGCGAGCGTCGCGATGATCTACGTGACGCTGTACATGTCGTTCACGCCGGTCGGCTACTACATCATCGACGGCGTCCAGGGCCGGTACTTCGTGCCGCTGGCGATCATCGCGCTGGTGGTGCTGCTGCGTTGGATGCCGTTGCGACTCACCGATGTTCGTGGCCAGACCCCGACCAGGGGTCCGGCCGTCGCCGTCATCGCTGCCACACTGGTAGCGCTGATCGCGGCGCTGTGGAAGTACTACTCGATCGTCTGGGGCTGACTCAGGCGGTGATGGTCGTTTCGCCGGCCTCGACGTAAGCGCGCTCGGTGCCGGCTTTGGCCGGACGCCACCAGGATTCGTTGTCGCGGTACCACTGGATGGTGGCGGCGAGTCCGGCGGCGAAGTCGCGATAGCGTGGCGTCCAACCGAGTTCGGTGCGCAGCAGCGTCGCATCGATAGCGTAGCGCTGATCGTGGCCTGCCCGGTCGGTGACGTGATCGAAGTCGTCCGGATCGCGGTCGAAGGCCTGCAGGATCATCCGTACCACGGACTTGTTGTCGAGTTCACCGTCCGCGCCGATCAGATAGGTCTGCCCGATTCGCCCGCGCTCCAGGATGTCCCACACCGCGCGGTTGTGATCCTCGACGTGGATCCAGTCGCGCACCTGATGTCCGGCGCCGTAGAGCCGCGGCCGCACCCCGTCGATGAGGTTGGTGATCTGGCGCGGGATGAACTTCTCCACATGCTGATATGGCCCATAGTTGTTGCTGCAGTTGGAGATTGTCGCGCGGACGCCGAACGAGCGGGTCCAGGCGCGCACCAGCAGATCGCTCGAGGCCTTGGTGGCCGAGTAGGGGCTGGACGGGTTGTAGGGGGTGTTCTCGTCGAATGCGGGCCCGTCCGGTGTGAGGTCGCCGTAGACCTCGTCGGTGGAGACATGGTGGTAGCGCACGTCGTGGCGGCGGACCGCTTGCAGCAGGGAGTAGGTGCCGACGATATTGGTCTGCACGAACGGCCAGGGTTCGGCGAGGGAGTTGTCGTTATGCGATTCGGCGGCGAAATGGACCACGACGTCGACACCGGAGACGAGTTCGTCGACCAGATCCAGATCGGCGATATCACCGTGCACGAAGTCGATGCGGTCGGCCACCGGCGCGAGCGAGGCCCGGTTTCCCGCATAGGTCAAAGCGTCGAGGACGGTTACGGTGGCGTCGGGACGCTCGGCCACGGTCTGTTGGACGAAATTCGCACCGATGAATCCGGCTCCGCCGGTTACGAGCAGTCGCACACCCATGACCTTACGTCGCCCGCCCGGCCCGCCGGCGCCGGATCCGCTCCGCCGTATGCACCCTGCGCAACCAGGTTTCGAATCTGTGATGTTCGTCACGCTGGACATCCGAAAGGAAATAAGCGTGGTTCAGTAAATTCTGAAAAACCATGGTCAGCGCGCACATTTCCAAGAACCCACCAAGCCTCGAGTCGCGATGGTGAACAAAATTTGAATTAACGGTCACAACCGGTTCACCACGCGTTAGCTGGTCTAGATTTCGATCGTCTAGTCCCCTCCGAACGCTTCACATCGAGGTCCAAAACAAAATGCTGATGAGGAAATTCGCCGCGACTTCGGCACTGCTGATCGCCGCCATGGGCGTCACCGCGGGCACTGTCAACGCGGCACCGGCGGAATCCGCCGATGCCCCGGTCAACTTCACCGCGAACGCCACCGACACCCAGTCGATCATCTCGATCGACTCCGGCTCGCTGGTTGTCGAGGACAACGCGCTCAAGATCAAGGCCGCCAACGGCACCACCGTTGCGGGCACCCCGCTCACCTTCCGCGTCGATGAGTTCGAGTTCCCAATCGCCGCGGACATCTCCGATCACACCGCCACGCTCACCCCACAGCTCGACATGGCGAAGGCCACCTACAAGCCGGTCGCGCTGCCCTTCGAGGACCAGGCTCCCTTCAAGACCCCGTACGACCGTGAGGTGGCCGCCTTCAACCGCTTGAAGGACACCATCGCTATGGGCGCCACCATCGGCACCCTGGTCGGCGGTCTCGGCGGCGGCGCCCTCGGCTGCGTCCTCGGTGGTATCGCCGGTGCGACGATCGCCTCGGCGACCATCGTCGGCCTGTTCGGCCCCTTCATCCCCGCCGCTGCCGTCGGCTGCGTGGCCGGCATCCTCGCCATCGGTGCGCTGGGCACCCTGGCCGGTCAGATCTTCATCACGGCTCCGGTCGCGATCGGTGCGGCGATCCAGTACTTCGCCACCACCAGCGCCCCGTTCAACGCGCCGAAGTAAGTCGAGCGACGCTCTGCACATCTGAAAAAGAGCCCAGGAAACCCCGCCCGGTCATCGACCAGGCGGGGTTTCCGCTGTTGATCGCGGCTCGTGTCCGAAATGGCCGCGCGTTTGCGGATTTGATAGGACCGTGATAGGCGCGACGCCGGAGTAATTCCAACCGTCGCCCGGGTGAACAAAAAGTAAATCAAGTTGAACGAAATGGCGCTCGTGCGCCCCCCGCGAGAATTCTCCGGATAACCGAGGGGAATTCACGGCAAGGTTCCCAACCAAAGAAACCCCGCCCCGGACCGCCGCCTGAAGGCGAGGTCCGGGTGCGGGGTTCGCGACTCGTCCGGCCGATCCAGGTCAAGCCGTCCGAGCCTGTTGGGGCTGCTCGAGGCGGGCACGCACGAACCGGGAGACCCGGGCCAGTGCCATCCTGCTCTCGGGCAGGTTCGGAGCTATTGCCATGAAGGCATGCACCTGACCGCGCCAGATCTCCAGCGCGTTCGGGACACCGGCCACGGTCAGCCTGCGCGCCATGAGCTCGCAGTCATAGCGCAGCATCTCGTCTTCGGCGGTGATCAGCAGTACCGGCGGCAGACTCGCCAAGGCGCCGTTGACCGGCGAAACCAGCGGATCCAGCACTCCATCCACCTCGGCGCCGATCCGCACCACCGCCTCCAGCGCGGCCAGCGGCAGATAGGGATCGCGCGCGACATTCATATAGTCGCGCTTGGCGGCGTAGTCCAGATCGAGCAGTGGGCTCAGCCCGATCAGTCCACCCGGCGACGGCATCCCGGACTCGATCGCGCGCAGTGCGGTGGCGAAGGCGAGGAAGCCGCCCGCCGAATCGCCCGCGAACATGATCCTGGCCGGGTCCGCGCCGTGCCGCAGCAGCCAGCGGTAGGCGGTCAGGCAGTCCTCGATCGCGGCGGTGACATTGTTCCCCGGCAGTTGGCGGTAGTCGACATTGACCACCGGCAGTCCGGTGCGCCGGGCCAGACTGGCCGCGATCGGGCGATGGGTGCCGAGACCGCAGATGGCGAAGCCGCCACCGTGCATATACAGCACCGCGCCGTGCCGCAGGGCGCGCGAGCCGCCCGACGGACGCAGGATCTCCATCCGAAATCCGTTCAGCGTCACCTGTTCCCGATCGACACCGCGCGGCTGCGGCCGCAGGCGCGCCAGTCCGTCGATCGCGAGAGCACCGATCGGGATGGTCGTGCGGCTGACCGGAAACATGCGCAGCACCGGCCGCACCGTACCGAGGCAGGTCGCCAGCAACAATCGGGCTGATGCGCTCGGACCGTCCGGGTTCATCAACAGACCCGGATCACCTGCGTCGGATTCACTCCCGCTGATCGCCACCATCGCGCACCTACCTCACACTGGCGCGCCGAACCCGACCGAACGGTTCTCCAGGCGAGAGTCGACGCTGACATCTCACACGCTGATGCTTCAGAACACCATAGCGTGATCTACGTAACATATATCGCCCGCCGCGCCGAAGCACTAAACGTTCGTGATCAATTTGTAGGCCAGTCGGAACCTCGCCGAAGCCGAGCGCGATACGCCTGGCAGACTCGGGGACCATGCGCGGAATCATCTTGGCCGGCGGCACCGGATCCCGCTTGCACCCGATCACGCGCGGGGTGAGCAAACAGCTGGTCCCGGTCTACGACAAACCGATGGTCTACTACCCGCTGTGCACGCTCATGCTGGCGGGCATCAGGGACATCCTGGTGATCACCACCCCGGAGGACGCCGACGCGTTCGCCCGGCTACTCGGCGACGGCTCGCAGTTCGGCGTCTCGATCAGCTATGTGGTGCAGCCGGAACCGGACGGACTCGCCAAGGCATTCGTCCTCGGCGCCGACCATATCGGCGGCGAGAGGGCCGCATTGGTGCTCGGCGACAATATCTTCCATGGCCCCGGCCTCGGCACCAGCCTCGAGCGCTTCGCCGCGATCGACGGCGGCGCGGTCTTCGCGTACTGGGTCTCGGATCCGACCGCCTACGGCGTCGTCGAATTCACCGCGGGCCGCGCGGTCTCGATCGAAGAGAAGCCCAAGGTGCCGCGGTCCAACTACGCCATCCCCGGGCTGTATTTCTATGACAACGATGTCGTGGAGATCGCGCGCGGGCTGCGACCGTCGGCGCGCGGCGAATACGAGATCACCGATATCAATCGCGCCTATCTGGAACAGGATCGGCTGCGCGTCGATGTACTCGCCCGCGGTACCGCCTGGTTGGATACCGGCACCTTCGATTCGCTGCTGGACGCCGCCAACTACGTGCGCACCATCGAGCAGCGGCAGGGCCTGAAAATCGGCGTGCCGGAAGAGGTGGCGTGGCGGCAGGGCTACATCGACGACGAACAGCTGCGCGCGCTGGCCGAACCACTGGTTCGCTCCGGCTACGGAAATTACCTGCTCGATCTGCTCGAGCGCGGACGGGATTGGTGAGCGATGGAGTTCCGTGAACTCGCCGTGCCGGGGGCGTGGGTGATCACCCCGCGCCAATTCGGCGACGAGCGCGGCATGTTCTGCGAATCGTTCAAGGCCTCGGAATTCGAGAAGGTGACCGGTCGGGCGTTCGATCTGCGCCAGGTCAACTGTTCGGTCTCGGCGGCCGGGGTGCTGCGCGGCATCCACTACACCGAAGATCCGCCGGGGCAGGCCAAGTATGTGACCTGCGTGCGCGGTGCGTTCCTCGATGTCGTCGTCGATCTGCGGCCCGGGTCGCCCACCTACGGGCGGTGGGACAGCGTGGTGCTCGACGATGTCGATCGGCGCTCGATGTTCCTGTCCGAAGGACTCGGCCATGCGATCCTGTCGCTGGCGGACCACTCGACCGTCACCTATCTGTGTTCGATCGAATACACGCCCGAATTCGACAGGGATATAGATGCCTTCGATCCGCGGCTCGGTATCGAATGGCCCCAGGTCGGTCTGGACGGTCAGCCGCTGACGTACATCCGTTCACCGAAAGACGCTGCCGCTGCGCCCTTCTCGTAATCGCCGAACGTCACCGCCCCCGATGAGGAGGGAGCGGTGACGTTCGACTTACCGTCGGCGGAGGGGATTCAGCCGACGAGCTCCAACTCCGGCTCCTGCGCCCGCACCTTGGCACGCTTGGGCAAGTAGGCCGTCAGCGCGATCAGCGCGCCCACGATGGCGACACCCGCGGCGAATTGCAGTCCCGGGCGGAAGTTGTCGAGCATCGCGGACGCAGTGCTCGCGCCGTGGTCGCCCGAGGAGATGATCGCGGTATTCACCGCGAGCACGATGGCCGCACCGACCTGCATCGAGGTCTGCAGCACACCGGCCGCCAGGCCCTGCTCTTCGTCCTCGATGCCGTTGGTGGCCTGAATATTGATGGCGGGGAAGCCGACCCAGCCGATGCCGATCAGCAATACCGCGGGCAGGATCATCGTCAGGTACGACGGAGCGGTATCCAGCCGCAGGAACAGCAGGTAGCCGATGGCCATCACGACCATGGTGATCGCGATGATCGGCCCGGTGCCGAAGCGGTCGACGAGCTTATCGGAGAAGAACGCCGAGGCGACCACCAGCAGACCGACCGGAAGCAGCGCCATGGCCAGCTTCAGCGGCGACCAGCCAAGTGAATCCTGCATGTACAGCGTCACGATGAACTGCCAGCTGAAATACGAACCCGCCACCGCGATGATCGCGAGGCTGGCCCGGACCAGCGTCACCTTGCGCAGGATGCCGAGGCGCACCAACGGGTACTTGACCTTCTTCTCCACCGCGACGAATCCGGCGAACAGCGCCGCGGCGCCGACGAACGAACCGATGGTGCGCGCCGAACCCCAGCCCGCCTCGGGCGCGGAGACCACGGTGTAGACCAGCAGCAGCATGCCCGCGGTGGACAGCAGCGCACCCAGGATGTCGTGCCCGCCCTCCTCGGCGGCCTCGTCCTTGGGGACCAGCACCCAGGCCGTGGCCAGTGCGACAAGCGCGATCGGCACCGGGAGCAGGAAGGTCCAGCGCCAGCCGATGCCGGTCATCAGGCCGCCGAACAGCAGACCCATGGAGTAACCGCCCGCGCCGAACACGGTGTAGATGGACAGCGCCTTATTGCGGGCCGGACCCTCGGCGAAGTTGGTGGTGATGATGGACAGACCAGTCGGGGCGGTGAACGCCGCGGCCAGGCCCTTGATGAAGCGGGTCAGGATCAGCAGCGGGCCGGAGGCGACCAGACCGCCCGCCAGCGAAGCCAGCGCGAAGACGGCCAGTGCGATCAGGAAGACCTTGCGCCGACCGAGCAGGTCGGCGGTGCGACCGCCCAGCAGCAGCAGGCCGCCGTAGCCGAGCACGTAGCCGCTGACCAGCCACTGCAGGGTGGAAGTTGACAGATCCAGCTCGGCACCGATGGAAGGCAGCGCCACACCGATCATCGAGACGTCGAGACCATCGAGGAACAACACAATGCAGAGGGTGATCAGCATGCCCCAGAGACGGGTGGACCATCTGATCGGATCGGTCGCCGTCGCGGCCGAAAGGGTTGCTGCAGAAGTCATGGGCGGAACATTACATGCGTCGACATTAGATGCCAACACATTTAATGCGCTTGCATCGGCCGATCCGGGGCACTAGGATGAGGCCATGTCGAAGCCGTCGACAACACAATTACTCGGGCGCGATGTGGCGCCCACCGGGTTGGTCGCCGAGTGGCGTGAGCTGCTCGACCGGCACGCCGCCGTGAGCTGTGCACTCGAGAAGGAGCTGCAGGGCAAGCACGATATCGGCCTCAGCGAATTCGAGACGCTGGACCGGCTGGTCGACGCGGCATGTGGCGACTATCGGATGAGCGATCTGGCCAACGACATCTACTTGAGCCAGAGCGCCCTCTCGCGCGCGGTAGCGCGACTGGAGCGCGACGGACTGGTTTCGCGCAGTATGTGTGCCGAGGATCGGCGCGCGATCTTCGTCTGCCTGACCGAAAAGGGCCGCGAGGTCTACGAGGCCGCGCTCCCAACGCATCGCGAGGTGCTCGAGCGAACCTGGGGCAGTCGGCAGAAGTGCTAGATAGCTAGGACATCCACGCCTTCCCAGCCACCACAGAGCGAATCTTACGAACGACATTCGCGGCCGTCTGGCATCCGAGCCGTCGAAGCACATACAACGAAGTCGCGAGACTCGACCATCCAGCACACGCGCACCAGCTGCCGAACGACCCACCATCACCAACCACAACGAAGCGAGTCTTACGAGCGACCCGTTCGCGGCCCCTCTCGCGACCGAGCCACCGAAGCGCAGACAACGAAGTCGCGAGACTCGACCATCCAGCACGCGTGCCTCAGCTGCCGAACGACCCCACCATCACCAACCACAACGGAGCGAGTCTTACGAGCGACCCGTTCGCGGCCCGTCTCGCGTCCGAGCCGTCGAAGCGCATGCGACGAAGTCGCGAGTCTCGACGGCTCGGA
>NZ_JBFANH010000039.1:0-65244 GCF_040674755.1 Nocardia sp. NPDC049737
GCGACGTACCAGCATGTGCTCACCGTGCTGGGCTGGGACGGGACGCACGGCACGCCACCCGAACCCGTGCAGCAGCTGGCGCACGCGATCAACGCCGCCGGATACCACGCGGCGCAACTCAACGGATGGCAGATTCCCGCTGGCCGACAACTCGGCGACTGGCTCGCCGAGCACATGCGAAACGCGTTGGTGGACAGCACCCTCCATATGACCAACCCCGAGATCGCAACCATCACCGGCATACACAACGCGCTACGGAACGGCCACGACCTCAGCCCGCGCCAACTCGCCGCGATCCGAACGATGACCGAGGCAGCGCGGGCACAGGTCGCGAGCGACGCACCCGACACCCGCCAATCCACTGCCCCGACCACGAACAACACCACTTCCGAGACACGATCCGGCAGTCCTGCCGCATCCGCTCGGCAAGACCCCGGACAGACCGACTCCGAGCCGACACCCGCACCCACGCCGCCCGCAGGCACCCACGCCGCGGCACCCGCGAAGCCGGTCGTCGCCACCCGCTCGGCGTCCCACTCCAGAGCATCGGACCTGTTCCAGGACGAATCCTGGGTCGCGAATCCGCCCGGCAGCCGCCGCGACCCCGCAATGGTCACCGCTGTCGACCCCACCAACCCCATCGGACCGAGCGCACGCGTCCCGTACCGGCCAGCCGCCGCGGGCAACGACCCGGAGGTCACCGGGCACAGCGAAACCCCTGCTTCGCCCGCCCGACCGACCGTCTCTGATGAACCGGCTGCGCTCGGACCCGAGTCGACACCCCGAGATCCAGGCGAAAATACCGCAGCCGAATCGCCGCAGGTAAGCAACGTGGCCCACGCGGATTCGACCGACGCTCCGCAGCAACCCCTACCGTCCGATGCCCTGGACGAGCCCACCGACGACCTGATCGCCCTGCTGCCATTGGCGCAGCAGGGCAACCACCGAGCCACCCAGACCTTGAGACGACGCCTACGGCGCGGCACAACCCAGCGCGTGTCGGCCCTGCTCGGCTGGGATCCGACCCACGGCACACCACCGGGGCCGGTCCGACGGCTCGCATCCGCGATCAGCCTCACCGCGCTGCGTTCTGCCGAACGCGGCCGCTGGGCGGTCCCACAGGGCATGGATATCAGCGACTGGGTGTTCGCCGCAGCGCGAAATACATTGCTCGACAACCTCGCTCAACTGACTTCCGCCCAACGCCAACTCGTCACGAACGCCACCGACTCAGCACGCCACCGGATCGATCTCACTGACCGCCAGGCCGCCGAGATCGACCGGCTCACACGGCAGGTGCACCAACGTGCTCGCGCCGAAGAGCCGGCTTCGTCCGATCCGGTTTCACATTCCGAGCGCCGGGGCGATCTGGATCTGGACCGGACTTCCGCACCCGGTGATCCGGTCGACTCGGTGCCAGAGAATCCGCGCCAAGCCGACGGAATCGACGGTGACGCACCCGCATCCGCCGACCACACAACCGCGCCACCACCAGCAGCACCGACGACGGCGAACGACGTCGCGGATCGGGGCCCCAGCGAACTGAGCAGTCGCGAGCGCGAAGTACTACGCCTGATGGCTCAGGGTCTGTCGGCCGCGGAAGTCGGTGCGACGCTGACCTTGTCACCCACCACGGTCCACAGCTATCTCGCTCGCGCGGGAGAAAAGTTCCACACCAGTGGCGTGATCCCCACGATCTTGGCGGCCGCTCGGGCCGGGGAACTCGGTGATAACACCGAGCAGTTCGAGCCGGTCGAGCTGTCGGAGGCCGAAACCACGGTGGTCCAGATGGTGGCAGACGGCCGGACGAACAGAGACATCGCGACTGTGGTGGGGGCGGACCGGGTGACGCCATTGCTCGCCCAGCTGTACGAGACCCTGGATGTCGACACCAGGGTCGGCCTGGCGTTGGCAGCGCAACGCCGGGGACTGCTCGACGGCTCCGGTCCGGCTCCTACCGAAGCGCCGGGGAGCACCCCCGCCGCCGCACCGCATACCGAAGCCACCTCCACGCGGGCCGTTGCACCGGCGGTCGCGGATATCGGGGCGGCGAGTTCCCCGGGTCCAGAAGTCCTGCACGAACTTCGCGCCGAGTTGCGCAACGCGCGGGCCCGGACGCGGGCCGAGACGGCCGAGCTGTCCGACCTGTTGGACGTGGATCCCTATCTCGTTCGCCCGGGATCGGTTCTGCTGGCCCTGTACGTCGTCCAGCAACAGATCCGAGGCGGGAGCGTGGAACCCCAGGCCGTCGCCGCTGTGGCCGAACCGATTACGCGATGGATCCGATCATGGATCGAACTACATGACGACATCGAAACCGCGACCAACGAAGGTGCGAAGGTCGCTCGGGCCGATCCAGATGTTCAGCGGGACTTGATCAAGCGGAACGAACAGCTGGCTACTCGGCTCAGCCGATTGCTGGGACTTCCGAGGCGGAGTCCGATCGGCCACACGCCCGAGGACGATCCGCTTGCTGTGCTGCGTGAGGTCGTCAGTGTCACAGGCTCCTCGGAGATCGGTCGCCTCATCGATGCGGTCGCAGCCTTCCTCGACAACTACGGGAGCGACGAATCGGCGCCCGCTCTCGATGTCGTGCAGGTGCGGGCGATCCGTCGACGGTTGGCCGAGGCAATCGGATGCGCACCGCACGAGGTCGGTCGCGAAGAGCTGCTGGCGCTGGGGCTCAGCGCAGCCGAGGTGGACCGCGAGCCCAGCAGATCCGACATCGCCGAGTTGGCCACGGTGAGCGAATCATTCGTAGACGAAGTCCTGAACAGCGCCGAGCCGAGATATTCGGAGTCCGCGCAGCGGGTCTTGGTCGCGGCACAATGGCTGGGCTGCCTTGACACCTATGAGGATGTCATCGATCCGGAATACGTCGAACAGCGATTCGTTCCACCACACCTTGTCGACGGTAGGTTCGTACCGGCTTGGTTCGAGGATCAACCGCAGATGATCGACGTGGCGGAAAGCGTCGGTATGAATCTGTCGACGACCAGCCGGGCATTGCGGGGAATCGGAAGCCCCGGCGGGGTGCGTCGGGCACGCGCCGCAGCAGCCTCGGCCAAGTATTGGTATCACCCTGCCGGGCCGTCCGGCCCATCCACCGATGGACCGGCCCAACCCGGCTCGCCGCAGTCGCATGACGAATCGGAGCCGACCCCACCGGCCGCTCAGGTAGAGATCGACCGCGAGGAGTCGGGCACCCCCGACACGCCGCCAACTCCTTCGCCGACGGGTAACGGCAGCAACCTCAGCAAAGCCGCCTCCGCAGTGACATCCGGTTCCGCCACCGCATCGTGGATACCGCCTGCATACTCGTTGCCCGAATCCCCCGTTCCGCATCCCGACGCGGAAGCCGAGAAATACCTCAAACAGGCGATCGCGGCAGATTTGTTCCTGACCTATGGAATAGAAATAGTGGGTCTGGACAAGTCGACGATTTCGATAGATACGGCCCTATCGATCCGAAATGCGATCGTAGACGAGTTGACGGAGGACGACTCGGTTCGAATCGATGCGATCGTCGTCCTGCCCATTGAAAACGAAACATACGCTGCCACCGGACCATGGGGCGGCCCGGAACATCTCATTCTCCTCAACGAGACATATTTTGGAAACCCGGAAAGCTTTCGAGCTGGATTCAAAAGAAATGTCGAAGCGGGCTTGTTGAACGCACCGACCGGAGATCCCGCCTACGATCTTATCCGCCATGAAATAGCCCACTTGCGCGATCCATACCATTACTTGTCGAGGGAGGCAAAACCACGATACCCGGAACTCACCGAACAGCGGATCGCCGGCACGCTCCCCTCGGACGCTCGTTTCGATAGGCGACGCGACTACAGCGGCTGGCTGGAGGCAAAAGCGTTCGGCTTCCTGTACACCCATTTCGCGGGACTGAAGCAGGCGGGTGCCCTCCCGAAGGAAACTCGGTTCGACGAGTGGCTGGACCTGCTCGATGGTTATAGCCGAGAACTGAAGGAGCTGTTTCCGGGCGAAGGGCATGAGCAATCCCGGAAGCCGGGCGTAGCCGAGCCCACCCTCGGTGATCGCCCGGTCTTCAACCCGAAAGAGGCGCTCGCCGAGGCGAACAATGCATTCGGTAACAGCGCCCCCGCCGATTTCACCCACCCGGCCTACGCGCTACAGGCACTACTGCGTGGGATTCCGGTGGCGCAGGTATGGCGGGATGCGCAGCGGCGCAATGTGGTTGCCGCTGCCCGAGCACAGGACCGCGGACCGATTCCCGAAGCGTTCGGATTCCGCGCAAGCATGCGCCCCGATGGCGTACTGGTACGGCTGACTCGGAGATGGCGTGACCTGTCGCCCGACGAACAGCAGCAGATGAAGACCACCGATCCGATCCTGATGTGCGTCGGCCGGGACGGTCGACAGACCTTCGGATTGGATGAGCTGGCCCGCTCGGTGGATCGACAACGAGCCGAAATGTGGGGCGCCAATACCCACAGTCATGAATCCGATACCGGCGACCCGCTGCCCGGATTCTCCGAGTGGGAGCATGCACCGACCGGCGAACTGGGGCAATGGCTGCATGATATGTCCGAAACGGCCTGGCAGCGGGCCGATCTCCTGCGAGAGGTCCGGCAGCTGCTGGTCGGGACCGATGGACTGGCCGAATTCCTCGGTCTCGGAGCGTGGGCCGACGCCGGTGCCGCGCAGGCATACCTGGATGTGGTCGATCTGCGTGCCCGGGCCGAGGCAGCACTGTCCCATCCGGATACCGACGACCGGATACGAAGCCGGTTGCGGGCGTTGCTGAGTCATATCGATGCGATCATGCGGCGCTGCGCCGGTTTCGACGCCGAGTTGGCGTACGCGCGTACCCGAGCCGAACGGCAGGTGATGCGGCACGTCGCCGCTGCTCGCGGTGGTCTGTCGCTGGGTCCCTATGGACGGATCGTCGACGAGGTCGGGGTAGAGGTTTTCGAAGGCCGAGGGCAACCTTCCGAGGCAACCAACATACTGCGGGATATGCTGGAGCAGTTGGGGATTCCCGTGATAACGCGCCGCGTCCGGGTGGATTCGACCGGCCGAGTCCTGGTCGAGAAACCCCCAGAGCCGGTGCGGGCGTCGACCGCCGGACGCCAGGATCGACTGTGGCAGCTGTGTTCCCCGAACACCGACACACAACCGTTGTGGGCGGCCGACGAACCGGACGAGCCCTCGGCGAGGCCGCGGCAGCACAATGCATCGACAGCGGAGCTGCCGCAGGCCCAGCCCGTATGGGGCGCGCGGATCGCCGACGCACAGCGCAAGCTCGCCCGAACCGCAAAGGTTCGACGGCGGCTGTTCCCCGACCCGGTGGATCCGGACCGGATGACTCCGGCCGACGCTGCCAGACAGCGCATGCTGCTTGCGCGCCTGGAGATGCTCACCGAGTATCTGCGAACAGTCCGTATACAAGCCGCGGCCGCCGCGGCCCAGCAGTGCCTTGATCAATTGCCGGGACAACGAATCGGACGGTGGGCCAGGCTCGACGGCAATCTCCTCACCATCGCGGCCCCGTTCGCCGATCCCGACCATCTCCTGCCACTGCGGACCCGGGAAGCCTTGGCGCAGGCTGGGATTCGGGTCGAATACCGGCGTGTGCAGGTCGATGACCGAGGCCGCGCATGGTCCACCTCGTTCAGCCCGACGCGACTCGAACCGCAGCCCGTGACACCTGCCGGTCAGGCCGCACACTCACTCATCGACAACATCGTTTCCCACCTCGATCGGCTCCTCGAACGCCACGGCGTCACCAAATCATCCGGCGATCGAATCCCGTTGCCGCAGTTGCTCGATGACCGCACCAACCTGGTGGCCGAACGCGAGCGCGCGCGGGCAGCACGGGACCGATGGCGCGCGGCGCGCGACCGGTGGCCCACGGCGCGCGACGACGACACCGCATCGGCGCAGCAGCAAATGGCCGCTGCACACGCAGCACAATTCGAGCGCGAGTTCCACCGTCTCGACGCGGAGATCGCACGACTTACCTTGCTCGCGTTCGGTGCCGCCGAAGCCGACCCACAACTGCGCGCGCATCGAGAATCGTCCCGCCGCATGCTCCGATCCGACGCGAAGACGCAGAGCCTGGTCAGCGCCGCCCGCACACCCGAACTGCTGCAGGAAATTCGTGACCCGCTGGTAGAGCATCTCCTGACAGTCGCGCAGCGTCTCCGAGCAACTCTCGACCAGCCAGGCCCCACAGAGCCATTCGATACGACGGTGGCGCTGACGGAGATGTTGGAGGACATCAACAACCACCAAACCGGAGTGTCCTCCGATGCACCCGACGCAGATCGTCCCACCGGTACCGCGCAGGCCGGAGCCAACATCCACTCCGAACTCGCGCCGGCCGCCGCAAAGCCCCGGCAGCTACGCAAACCCCCTGCACGACAGGAGAATCCGGCCGAAGAGCGGTCTGCCGACCTACCGGACACCGCCAGCGCCGCCACCCCCGGCAATCGCCCGCTGTCCAAACGCCAGCAAGCAATCCACACATTGATCACCGAAGGCAAGACCAACGCGGAAATCGCCGACAGTCTGGGGATGCCGGTGGAAACCGTCAAAACCCACGTCCGGCGGATCCGTGACAAGCTCGGCGTGTCACGACGGAGTGAGCTCGCACCGCAGCCTGCCAGTTCCGCTGCCGCCGAAGAGTCTCCGCACAAACTGGCCGCGCATGTCCGCACAATATCTTCGATGCACCGGGCGGACACCGGTCCCGAACTATCCGGAATCGAGAGCGCGATACCGCGCGGAATCGCGGAGAGCAAGACATACACAGACCAGCCCACATCGACGCCATGGCAAAAGTCGCCCACGCAGCCGGACCGTGCCGGCACCGATCACGCCCTCGACCGCGTCGGCAGGCCAAGCGAATTCAGTGAGGCACCGCGCGGCAACCAGGACGATCTCGGCGTGCTGAACGCCTACGGAAAGGATATGAAGGGTCACGCTCACCGGCTACCGGGCGGCCGGAGGCGCGGCAGTGCCCAACGGGCGCAGGAGGACCCCGACAACCCGTGGTCCGCGCTGAAACGCAACGCCGGCAAGCGCTTCCGCCATGCTGGCGATACTCCGGCCGCCGACACGTCCGCCGAGACGAATCCGAACACCGAAGTCGACCCCGAGATTCCGGACCGCGCGCAGGCTCTGCTCGACCGGCTCGGGTGCGGGCCGGCCCAAGTGGAGCAACTGGCCGTAGGTGGCATCGCCGAACTGCGGAAGTACTTGGGACCGGACGCGGCGCTGTTGTCGTTGACGATGCCGGTGGATCCCCAAGATGTGGTCCAGGCGTCGGCTGCCCGTGCCACCGCGGTGGCTCGATGGTGGAACGCCCTCACCCACATTCAGCAGGCCGCGCTGATCCTGCGACATCCACATCAGATCGGCAACGCCGACGGTGTTCCGTACACCGTGCGGGACGAGGCGAACCGCCGATCGATCATCGACGACATCAAGGGCTTCCTGGAACGCAAGCCCGACGCCGACAACGAAGGACTTCTCACCGAAGCACGGGCCCTGCTCCGACTCGGACGGCCCGGCCACGTCCTCTCCCCCGAAGAGACCGTGCACCTGACCAACCTGGTGCGAACTCTGCAACACCTGGCCGCCCTGGAACAGGACGTGCGCGAGTTCGATTCGCCCCCAGTGCAATTGATCGCCTACGACGCGACCGCCTATGACGGCGACGGCCGCATCATCGTGTCGATCGACGATGCCGACAAAGCGGCGATCGTCACAAGGCAGCTCGGTGGAGTGGGTAATACGCTCCAGAAACTGCCGAAGCGTGCGCAGGCCGTCCTCGCGCAGTACGCGGAGTCGGCCCGACACAATCCGGGTGTCCCGACGGCCACCATTATCGATATCGGCTTCCATCACCCGAATACGGTCGAGGAGATCAGGTCGTCGGAACTTGCCGAACAGGGCGGCGATATCGTGGCCGCCGAGATCGCCGCCTACGACGCGACACGCGCGACCTGGGCGGGCCTACCCGGGGGCGCCGCACCGCCGCGACTGCGAACCGTGGTCGCGCACAGCTATGGCTCGACCACACTCTGCTACGCGGGAATGGGCCGCCGACTTGCCGCCCATATCGATCAGGTGGTCCTCACCGGATCCCCGGGGGCCGGGCCGATGGCTCACGCGGACGAATTCGGTATCGGTGCCGACAATGTCTTCGCCGTGGCCGACGATCGCGATCCGGTGACGCATGCCGGCGGCTCCGCCCCGCAGGCGACGGACCGGTATTTGGGCCTCAGCCGCGGCCGTAACCCGGTGGGCCGCTGGGGCGCGGTCCGGCTCGCCGCCGCTATGCCGTCGACCGTCCGCAGCGTCAAGCGGATCCATGGGGGCTATCTGATCTACCTCGATTCCGAGCTGCGCGTGCCGACGATATCGCTGCGCAATATCGCTCTGGTTTGCGCCGGTAAGGCCGACCTGGCCGAACGTGCACAGCACCGTCCACCCTCGGACGCGGCGGGACGACTACGTGACCTGTTCTGGTGGCGAGCGAACGCGACGGCACTGGCCGCGGCCATGGGCGCCGATGCGCCGGAATCCGAGGACGAGCCGAACATACTGCCGGACAATGGAACTCGGCGCGCCACCGGTCCGGTTACCCACGCGACCACCGCGTCGCCGTGGCAACGGTCCGACGCCGACGCCGGACGCGGACTCGAACCCGCACCTCACCGCCGCGGTGCCGTACCCGATGTGGTCGAGGCTCTCGACCTCCCCAAAGGCAAGCGCCCGGACCCGACCGGCCTCGATCTCGATCGAATCCCGGTGCTGCCCGGACAACACCGCATGGGGATGGTATTTGCCCGCGACCCGAACCTCGACGGTGACGCCCACGCGACGGGACCATCGGACGGACAGCCGAATCCGCCTGCCGAAGAACCGGTTTCGCTGCGCGAACTGCTCAGCACCAATAAGCCCTACCGGCAGCTGTACATCTCCAACGCCCTCACCGGCATCGGCGACAACGTACAACGGTCGGCGCTGCCGCTGCTGATGCTGGAGCTGACCGGCTCGCCGATGGCCGCCGGCTTGGCCTCATTCGCCGTGTTCATCCCGCAGGTCTTGTTCGAACTCCCCGCCGGCTACGTCGCCGATTTCCATGACCGGTGGCGGACAATGCTCATCGCACAGTCCGTCGGTCTGATGAGTACCGCGGGCGCCGGCGCGCTGGTCCTGTCCGGAGCGCGCGGGCATCTCGGCACTGCGCTCGCCGCGGCAACGATGGTCGAGGGTACAGCGACCATCTTCTACCTGCGCAGTCTCCGGTCGGTAGTCCTGGACCTGGTCACACCCGCGCAGCGCCCGCGAGCGAACCGCCTATCCGAAATCGAAGCCTCCATCGCGGCGACCGGCGGACGAGCACTCGGCCCCATCCTGCTGGATGCGGTGAAAACGTTGCCGTTCGCCGCCAATGGCGCCTCCTACGCATGGAACCTGGGAACGCTGTCTCGGCTGCGCGACGCCTTTCCGCGCCGCACCTCGGCGCCGACGCATGGCTTCCGAGATTCGGTGCGCCATATCGGCGAGGGTGTGCGGGCGGTATGGCAGGAGCCGTTTCTGCGCGAATATTCCGGTCTCACTCTGCTCACCAACGCGAGCTTCGCGGCCCTCAACCTCCGCACCGCCGCCGTGCTCGACGATGCCGCACTGCCCGGTGTCGCCGCCGGGGCGGTGTTGGCCGCCACGGGGGTGGGTGGCGTTGTCGGCGGACTGTTGCCGGTCCGGTTCATCGAGAAGGTGCGGGCCGATGTCGTGTATCCGGTGTCACTGGCTGGGTTCACGGGTGTCGCCGCGCTACAGGCGGTCAGCACCAACCCTATTGCGCTCGCAGCGGGCGCATTCGGTATCTCAGCGCTCGGTGTCAGCATGAACGCCAGGATTGCGTCTTACGAGCAGAATGTTCTTCCGCGCAGCGTCTATGGCCGGGCGACAAGCGCGAAAAGTCTGGTCCTCGGGGCCGGCCCCGCAATCGGCGGATTACTCGGCGGCGCCCTGTTGTCGTCTCAGGGCATCACGCCGGCCGGCTGGATTCCGGTGGCTGTCATCGGAGCCGCCGCAGCCGGGGCTGCCGCCCGCCGCGTGGTCAACCGCGGCGGTGGTTTACTCGGATTGCTTTGGCACCGAAAGGCGGTCTCGACCGAGAACGCTGCGACACCGGTCCCTGATCCGGTGACCGATGCCCAGCGGGCGCTGCCCGACCACGCGGATTCATTCACGCAAATTCAGGCAGGTTCCGACCGCGACTTCGCCGCCGCGGCGCACGCGTATCTATCGGATCTGATGACCGTCGCGCGGTATCACCTGACGCAGACCGGCGATCGCACCACCGGACTCGACCTGCTGAGCAGAATCACCGAAGTCCTGTCCGTGGTCGATACCCGGCTGACACTCGGGCAGGCACCGGGGACCGCCCATCGCGAGATACGCCGATTACACGGCGAGCTCACGTCGTTGCTCGACGACACAACGCAGGACCGCGGCGACGAAATAACGAACCTGGCGTCCAGCCGACTCGCGCCCTCGATGCCTGGCACGAACGCACTCGAACGAACACTGACCCGGCTCCGCCGCGTGGGTCACCCCCTCGAGGATTGCGTCAACCAAACATCGCGGGCAGCTTGGGCGCTCGGCGTCGACGCCGGAATCCAGCCCGCCCCAGGCGAAAACGACTGGGAAGCCCTGGAAGCAGCCATCACAGCACAGCTCGTCCCGGTGCATCCGCCGACCGGCGCGACCGTGGCCGATATGCTCGCGTCGAGCATCGAGGAGGTCCGCAACCGGGACAACGGAACCGACAGTATTGCGTTCCTCGTCGACGACGGCACCGAAATGCACAGCTGGCTGGTCACCGGAGTCGACGACGACGTCATCGTCTTCGACACCAACGTCGGGGACCCCGATCCAGACGCCGACCCAGACGCCGAAGAGCCGTCGACGCCCCGCATCCGAATGCTCGACAAGTGGGAGCAGCCCTACCCGCATATCGAGGAAGCCTTCGTCGCCCGTCTGAAATCCGCTGGCAACAAGCTGTCCGCCCGCGACGAACCGCTCCCCGACGCAGCCCGATCATTCCCGCGCCGAGGCCCGATCACGGGACCACCGGCGGCCTCCGACGCCGCTGCTGCCGCTGACAAAGTGCCACTCACCCGAACAGCGGGCACACAGCAGGAATCGGCGCGCGGCGCTACGGCACACACCGAACCCGAACCGCCGGACAATCCGAAGGCATTCACCGCCGAGGAACTCGAAACGATCGCCGACCTGAAGCGGCAACTGCTCGAGATCGATCCAGATGCCTTCTGGTATATCCGCGACCTGCCGATGCCGGAACCAGAGGACTTGTACGGCGACGAGTGGGTCAGCAATCGAGGGAAATGGTTCGACGCGTTGTTCTCGGGAGATATCAAGACGCTGCGCAAGGTGGAGCTCACCGAGAAGGACTTCCTCGAACTGGGACGGATACTCGAGCGATTTCCCGCCTATGTGACCCTGACCCTGCTCGTCGCAACGGGTCTGAAGGCCGAGCAGCTACTGCACCTGCCGCGCACCAGCCCTGGCTCACTGTTCTTCAAACAGGTCAAACGGGTGCAGGGCGATAAGACGACCATCGTGTACAAGTTCCGGACCATGCCCGAGGAAGAGCCGGAGCAACCGAGCAACCGCGACACCGCCGAGCGCATCAGCCGGGGGCAGCAGTTCGCACGCGACACATCGTTCGACGAACTGCCCCAGCTCCTGGCGATCGCGCGCGGCCGGATGCAGTACTTCTCGGGCAGGCCGATGCTCGACGGCGACCGCGAGCGGATGCGCGGAGTACTCACCCCCGAGGAATACAAGATCTGGAATGCGCACCTGAAAGACGACCTGTGGTCGGCACTGCACTTCCCCGGCTGCCGAGCGCTCGACCCCGATTCGGACGAGTACCTGCGCTCCCGGTATCTGGCCGCCCGACTCTGGTCGATGATCGGCAGTCGACGGGCCGAGGAATACATGATGAAGGTCGTCGACGGCTACTTGCTCGGCATTCTTCCCGGGAAATTGCGAGAGTTGGTGTGGGGCACCGGAACCGATGCCCTAGCCGGCATCGCACACGTGCTCGGAAGAATCGGCAACTGGACGCGGCGCGTGGCACTCAGCGTATTTCCGGATCCCGACACGCAGACGGCGGTCGGCGGCCCCCCACCGGATCCGACGGACGTCCCAGCGCGGGGCGCGATGCCCCCTGGCGCCGACACCATCGCGGCGGCCCTCGGCATCAGCCCGCGCCGTGCGCACGAGATCTGGGTGGACCAGGCGAACGCCTCCGTCCACGGCGGACCGAATCCTATGGTCCTCACCCAGTTCGGCCCTTGAGACGCCGGTCGCCGGGATGAGCCCGCCGACGAACCCGAACTGCTACCCGGCGCCCCCGGACGAAGCGCGGAACTCCGACGGACCCGCAATTGTTCGAAGCGGGCGAACACCAGCGAAGCGCCGAGTAGGACTAGGACTAGGCTTCGACCGACGGTAACAACGCCGAACGGAGAGGGCTGATATATGGCGTCCGCAACAGGATCCGCACAGATCGGGGTTACCGGCCTGGCGGTCATGGGTAGCAATATCGCCCGGAACTTCGCCAAGCACGGCTACACGGTGGCACTGCACAACCGCAGCATCGCCAAGACCGACGCCCTGCTGGCCGAACACGGCGGAGACGGCAACTTCGTGCGCACCGAGACGATCGAGGAGTTCGTCGCGGCACTGGAGAAACCGCGTCGGGTGCTGATCATGGTCAAGGCGGGCGATCCGACAGATGCGGTCATCGAGGAACTCGCCGCCGCGATGGAGCCCGGCGACATCATCATCGACGGTGGCAACGCGCTCTACACCGACACCATTCGCCGCGAGGCCGCCATGAAGGCGCGCGGATTGAACTTCGTCGGCGCGGGCATCTCCGGCGGCGAGGAAGGTGCGCTCAACGGTCCGGCGATCATGCCGGGCGGCCCGAAGGAATCCTACGAATCCCTCGGCCCGCTGCTCGAGTCCATCGCGGCGCAGGTGGACGGGACACCGTGCTGCACGCATATCGGCCCCGACGGCTCAGGACACTTCGTCAAGATGGTGCACAACGGCATCGAATATGCCGATATGCAGCTGATCGGCGAGGCCTATCACCTGTTCCGTGACGCGCTCGGCCTCGGCGCCAAGCAGATCGCCGATGTCTTCACGCAGTGGAACTCCGGCGAACTGGAGAGCTACCTCGTCGAGATCACCGCCGAGGTGCTGAACCACGTCGATGCAAAGACTGGTCAGCCGCTGGTGGATGTCATCGTCGACGCGGCCGAGCAGAAGGGCACCGGGCGCTGGACCGTGAAGTCCGCACTCGATCTGGGCATCCCGGTCACCGGAATCGCCGAGGCGGTTTTCGCACGTGCGCTGTCGGGATCGCGTGCGCAGCGCAAGGCGGCGGTCGGTCTCGCCGCGGGCAAGCTCGGCGAAAAGCCCACCGACGTCGCCCAATTCACCGAGGACATCCGCCAGGCGCTCTACGCGTCGAAGATCGTCGCGTACGCCCAGGGCTTCGATCAGGTCGCCGCGGGCAGCGCCGAATACAACTGGGACCTGCACCCCGGCGACCTCGCCACCATCTGGCGCGGCGGCTGCATCATCCGGGCCCGCTTCCTGAACCGGATCAAGGAGGCCTACGACCAGAACCCGGAACTGCCGAGCCTGATCCTCGCGCCGTACTTCCGTGAGGCGATCGAGACGGCAATCGACAGCTGGCGTCGCGTGGTCGCCACCGCCACGCTGCTCGGAATTCCGGTGCCCGCGTTCGCATCCTCGCTCTCGTACTACGACGCACTGCGCGCCGAGCGACTGCCCGCCGCCCTCACCCAGGGCCAACGCGACTTCTTCGGTGCCCACACCTACGAGCGCATCGACGCACCCGGCAAGTACCACACGTTGTGGAGCGGCGATCGCAGCGAGGTTTCGGCCGACTGATTCGAGGGCGATTCCCAACCGTGGCAACGCCTTACCGTGGTACGGGTGTCGCGGGATGAACCGAGGATAGTCTCGCGGCTGCCCGGAGTTCAGGACAGGATGGGCGACCGTGCTGATTGCGGCACGGTCGGTTCGGCGCGCTGCGTGCCGGACCGCTGAATGAGACACTCGGCGTCTCGGCCCTCCCTACCTATCGCCGATGCGGATATTTCGGTCCCGGATGGCGGATGATGTTGCCGCGCCACTGCCCTAGATTTCGAATTGCAGTAGTCCGGTCCCGGCGAAAGTCGGCCGGGCAGTGCATTCGAATGCTGCCGAGAGGTGTCGGGTATGCGGGTGATCGTGGTCGACGATAACGACGATGCGGGCGAGGCACTGGTGCACAAGCTGCGCCTGCGTGGGCATCATGTCGATCGCAAACGTCGGGGCGCGGATCTGCTGGTTACGCATCATCGCTATCACGCGGTCATCCTCGACCTCGATCTGCCGGATATGTCCGGGCTGACGGCGCTGCGCAAGCTGCGCGAAGTCAGCTCGGTGCCGGTGGTCGTGCTCACCGCGGATACCGATGAGCGTTCGGTGGTGCGGGCCTTGCGCAGTGGCGCCGACGACTATCTGGTGAAACCGCCGCGGGTGGCCGAGTTGGCGGCTCGGCTGTATGCGATCACGCGACGCATTCCAGTGGCCGCCGTCTCAGCGCCGACAACGGCGGTCGTCGCGGGCGATGTTCAGGTGGACCTGGAGACCGAGACGGTCGAGGTCGCCGGTCGACAGGTGCAGCTGACCCGGGTCGAGTTCGCGGTGTTGCGGGCCCTGCTCGAACAGCCCGGTGCGGCGGTCAGCCGTCAGCAATTGCTGGATCGTATCTGGGGAGATGCGTTCGTCGCGGTATCGCATTCGCTGTACGTGCACGTCAATGCGCTGCGAACCAAGTTGAACCGCCCGGGATTGATTACGACCATCCACAGCTACGGCTACCGATGGAATCCGGCTGCCGCCGCGGTGAATTCGGTCGATGCCGAAGCGGCGCTGACCATGAGCACGCTGGTGAGCCGCACCGCCCGACCGGGCACCGGATCCGCGATTTGCGACCACCGCACGGCGTCGACGCCGCGGCGAGTGACGCACTCGCAATCAAGCTAGTCGCACCGCACTGGCCTTCATTCGGGCCGTTCGATGAGCGTCAGCACCCATTCCGACGCGAAATTCCGGGATTCCGTGGATCAGCTCGGCACCGGGCGAACAGGCCGATCCTCAAACCATCAGGCTCGATCACCGTCGGCGATTGCGACCGCCGAGGATCAAGGCCACGGCCGGTACCGGTGCGCCACAGATCAACAGAGCGACACGGAAGCCAATACCGAACGCTACGACGAGTCGCGCCCGGGAAATGCCTTCCCGCCGTTCGGGGACGGCGAGCACGTGTACGGCCAGCACACCACCGAGCTCGATCACCGCAGCTTTGAGTCCGACCGCCGCGGCATCAAGGCCGCGGCCAGCACGGCACCGGTGAGAAGCAGTGCGCCACAGATCAACACGGCAATGCGGAAGCCACTGCCGAACACGACGGCATCGGTGAGTCGCGCGCCGGAAATACCGACCAGCCCCGGCAGCGCGGCGACGGCGAGCAACTGCGCGGTGCGGGCGACGGCATTATTCACCCCGGAGGCGATCCCGGAGTCCGTTGCGGATACCGCCGCGAACACCGCACCTGTAAGCGGAGCCACGAACACCGCCAACCCGATACCGAGCACGACAGTTCCCGGGAATACTGCGCTGAGATAGGTTGCGCGCGAACCGATCCCGGTCAGTAGAACGGCGCCACACGCGGCGAGTAAAGGCCCGAGGATCATCGGGATCCGTGCGCCGTGTCGCTGCGCCCACCGACCGACCGACGCGGACGAGACCAGCATGATGCCGCTAATCGGCACCGTCGCCAGGCCCGCCGCCAGCGGCGAGTACCCCGCGACCATCTGCAATTGCAAGGGCAACAGAAAGTAGACGCCGCCGAGACCCGCGTAAACGGCGGCGGTGACCAAGTTGGCCGCGGTGAACACCCGCGAGGAGAACAGTGCCGGCGGCAACAGCGGATGTGCCCCGTGCATCTGGATCAATGCGAATATCCCCAGCAGCGCCGCGCCGAGCAGCGATATCCACCCGCGCGCACCAATGAACCCGTAGGTCAGCGCACCCAACCCGGCCACGGCGGTCGCCGCACCCGCCAGGTCCAGCGGCCGCGCGTCCGCATCCCGAGATTCCGGAAGGTAGCGCACCGATACGACGGCAACGGCTACGGCGAACGGCACATTGACGAGAAATACCGAGCGCCACCCGGCCAGCTCCGTCAGCCAGCCCCCGACGATCGGACCCACCGCCTCGATGATGCCGATGAGCCCGGCCCACAAGCCGATTGCGGCACCGCGGTCGCGACGATCGATCGAGGCCGAGATCAGTGCCAGGCTGCCCGGTGTGATCAACGCACCCGCGATACCCTGCACCACCCGCGCCGCGACGAGCATTTCCATCGAGGTCGCGACACTGCACAACAGTGACGCCAACGCGAAACCGACGCTGCCCCAGATAAATACCGTGCGCCGCCCCAACCGATCCCCCAGCGCCCCGCCGACCAGAATCAGCGATGCCAATGCCAGGGTGTAACCACCGACTACCCACTGCAGATCGGCCACATCGTCGCCGAGACTCGAGCCGATCCGTGGCACAGCGATATTGACGACCGACGCGTCGAGCACCACTACCGCCGAACCGAGTACCGCCGCCGCGACAATCCAGCCTCCGGTGACCGAACGCAGCCGCGGTGGTGCGGGCGCGACCCGGTTCGGTGCGACGAGGTCGCTCATCCTCTGCGGGCGAGAACCAGCGCGAACCGATCATCCGGATCGGCCCACGATTGCTGCACCTGGAAGCCGGAAGTTTCGAGTTCTCGATGAAATTCGGTCAGCCGGAACTTCGCCGAGATTTCGGTGCGCAGCTGCTCGCCCGCCGCGAAGTCGACGACGAGATCCAGCTCGGCGACCGTGACCGACATATCGGCGGTGGCCTCCAGCCGCATCTCGATCCACTGGTTGTCGGGATCCCATACCGCTATATGCGCGAAACGATCCGGCTCGAAATCCGCGCCGAGCCGCTGATTCACAACCTGCAGGATGTTGCGGTTGAACTCGGCTGTCACACCCGCGGCATCGTCGTATGCCGGGACCATGACGGCGGGATCGACCACCAATCCGACTCCGAGCAGCAGCTGTTCTCCCGGCTCGGTGACCTCGTGGACGCACCGATAGAAATCCGCGCGCTCCTCGGGGATGAGGTTGCCGAGTGTGCCTCCGAGCAGGGCGATGATCCGCCGGTCACCGCGCGGCAAGGTATGCAGCATGCTGGTGAAGTCGCTCACCACACCGTGCACCGCGAGTTCGGGGTACTCCTCGTGGATCCAGGTCACGGCCGCGCGTAGCGCGGATTCGGAAACATCCTGCGGTAGATAGGATTTCAACGATCCATGCGCGCACAATGCGGTCAAGAGCAGACGTGTCTTCTCCGATGAACCCGAGCCGAGTTCGATCAGTTCCCCGGCCTCGGCCGCCACCGACGCGATCGCATCGGCCGAGCGGCGAAGCAGCGTTCGTTCGGTGCGGGTGGGGTAATACTCGGGCAGCTCGGTAATCGCTTCGAACAGCTTGCTGCCCCGCGCGTCGTAGAACCATTTGGACGGCAGCCACTTCCGGCGCCCGGTCAGCCCCCGCAGGACATCGGCACGCAGTGCGGCCGCGAGATCGTCCTCGGTGAGTTGGATATCGATACTGACGTGAGGCCGCACTGGCTTACTCCGATCGATGCTGAATCGCCTACGCCGTCGAGTACAAACCTTGCGGTCCACTTCTCCGACAACGGAATTGTTGACGCAGCCACCACACCCCCGCCAACCGGCGAATCGCACATTTACATCGGCTTAGGTTTTCGTCACCTTCAGCCGACGCGCTGCGGATCGATGCCCAGTTCGGAGAGGTTCATGGCCATCGTGTGGTGCACGGCCGGGACCCAGTCCAGCGCGCGCAGTACCGTATTGCGCAGGCCGCGCAAAGGTGCGCTGCCGACGGTCGCGACGCGGGTCATCTTGTCGGTGAATGCGACGACGTTCTCCGCGACCGGACGGCGTTCGGCCTCATAGGTATCCAGCACACTGTCCTCGGCACCGTCGCGGATGACCGCGGCGAGTTTGGCCGCAAGATTCAGTCCGTCCTGCAAACCCGTGTTCATGCCCTGTCCCCCGGCCGGGCTGTGCACATGCGCGGCGTCACCGGCGAGGAAGATCCGCCCGGCGCGGTAGTGCTCGGCCAAACGATGATGCACACGGAAGCGCGAACTCCACACGATCTTCTCGACGGTAGCCGGATTCCGTTGTGGACCACGGGTACTCAGCAAATGCTGGACATGGAATTGGTCGGGCTGCGGTGGGGCATCGTCCACCGTCGCCACGATGCGGTGCCGTCCGCCCGGCAACGGTGCGATGACGGTAACGCCCTCCGGCGAGAAGTACAGCCGGATCTCCGCATCAGGAACATCACCGCCGAGCACGGCGTCGGCGAGGACGAAGGACTGTGCGTAGCTGTCGCCTTCGAAGGCGATACCGGCCTGCTCCCGAACAAGACTGTGCATACCGTCGGTGCCGACGACATAGCGCGCCCGGATGACGTCGCCGGAGGCCGTGGTGGCGGTGACACCGTCCGGGTCCTGAGCCAGCGCCGTCAGTTCACACGGCCGCGTCACCCGGGTACCCGTGGCCTCCAGTCGCTCCAGCAGGATCTGCTCGGTGCTGTCCTGTGGGATCAGCAGGGTATAGGGATAGTCGGTGGGCAGATCGTCGAAACCGACGTGCAGCAGCACCCGGTCGCGTTCCCGAACGGTGGCCTGCGGCACGATGATTCCGCGCGCGATCATCTTCTCGGTGACGCCCAGCTCGGTGAGCACCTCGAGTGTGCGGGCGTGGACCACGGCGGCCCGCGAGGTGTTCTCGCCTGCGGCCTGCTTGTCGACGAGGACGACGGGAACGCCATTATCGGCGAGCGATGCGGTCAGTGCCATGCCGACCGGTCCGGCGCCGACGACGAGCACATCTGTCTGGGTGGGGATGTTCATGCCGGTGACGCTACGGACGAACACAGCGTGGCCGCGTCTGTCGAATGACTGTAGTAGCCCGCAAGATTCGCACAGACACTTAGGTCATCGCGTACCTGGCGAGTTCGGCACGCGAGGCCACACCCAACTTGGGGAAAGCCTTGTACAGGTGATAGCCGACTGTTCGGGCGCTGAGGAACAACTGGGTGCCGATTTCCCGGTTGGTAGCCCCGGTCGCGGCCAGTCGAACCACCTGAAGTTCCTGCGGGGTAAGCGAAGCCAGCGGATCGGATCCGCGGCTCTGGTCCGATACCGAGATCCCGGTCGCCCGCAATTCCGCCGCCGCACGCTCGGACCACGGGACCGCACCGAGCAGATCGAAGGTCGTCATCGCCGCCTGCAACTGTGTTCGCGCCTCGATACGGCGGTTGTGGCGGCGCAGCCATTCGCCGTACATCAGCTCGGTCCTGGCCTGTTCGAAGGGCTGATCGCCGCGCGCGTGCAATCGCAGTGCGCGCTCATAGAGATCGGCCGCATCGCCGTCGGTCAGCAGGGCGTGGCAGCGATGCAGGACCGCGAGTGCCCACGTTTGGTCGATCGCCTTGGCCCAGTTGGTGAACCGGGTCAGCGCCTGCTGTGCGCGCTGCGGATCGCCGGTACGGACGGCGGCCTCGACATAGTCGGGATAGGCGTAGCGCCAGACGAATGCGTGCCTGCACGGACCGGCCGCCGCCTTGTCGAGCCGGTCCAGCACCTGCGCATACCGGCCGTAACCACAGTCGAGCGCGGCCAGTGCGTAGGTGGCCCAGGCCATGCCGGTCATCCACATCCCACCCTCCTCGATCGCTTCCGCGGCGAGGGCTGCACATTCCTGCTCCGCACCCGCCACTCCCGCCAACCATGCGGCGATACCGGCCAGGTAGTACTTCCAGTAGTGCTGGCCGATGTCCTCCGCGAGCCGCCGTCCCTCGGCGGCGGTGGCCTGTGCGGCCCGGTGCCGACCGGTCGAGAGTTCGGCGATCGCGAGCATCATCATGGCCTGGGGCATGCGTCCGATTCGGCCCGCGGTGCGGCAGGCGTCGACCAGGCGCGTCGCGTCGCGGTACATACCGTCCACATCGCCGCGGGCGAAGCCCAGATAGGCGGCGACAAGATGCAGGTCGATCGGTAGGGCGGCAACATCGCCGAGATCGTGCGGCGCGATATTGACCGCCAGCCGATCCCCTTCCAACAACAGCCGGATATCGCGCGCGAGCGCGTGAATCGCGTGCTCCGGCCCGCACACCTGGGCGGCGAGTTCCTCGGTGCGGCGGGCCAGTACGAGTTGATCCGGATGCGGGCGGCTGGACCAGGCGTAGATGGCGGCCCAGCCGAGCATCGCCAGGCTGGCCTGTTGATCCTGTGCCGCGGTGAGTGCGAGGACACCGTCGTGTAGCAGGCGCGTGGCTTCGAGCGGATGTCCCGCCTCGAAGGCCAGCCCGGCGCGCACCCTGGCGAGTTCCGCGACGATCGCTGGCTCGATGGGCAGCGCCGCTGAGTCCGCGTGCCGTGCCGATTCGATTACAGGCTCAGCCCCGGGTGCATGCTGGGCCAACCCAGGGCCACACTGGACCAACCCGGTTGTCCGCTCCGCCAACCCGGATGCACGCTCGGCCAACTCGGACGCACCCTCAGTCAACCCAGACGCACCCTCGGCCAACCCAGCTGCATGCTCGGCCAACCCGGTTGCGCGCTCCACCGACCCGGATGCACCCTCCGTCGACTCGGATGCACTCTCATTCAACCCAGGTGCACGACCGCCCAACCCAGACGCACCCTCAGTCAACCCAGACGCACGCTCGGCCAACCCAGGTGCACGCTCAGTCAACTCGGACGCACGCTCGGTCAACTCGGTTGCGCGCTGCGGTAACCCGGCTTCATATGCGGCGGTGGCCGCGATCGTCCAGCGTCGTGCCCTGTCCGCGGCGGCGGGCGACAATTCGGCGGCGCGGGCATAGCCCGCACTGACCGCGATCTGCCCACCGCGCCGTCGTGCTCGCACCGCGGCCCGTTCCAATCGTGCGGCCACCTCCTCGTCCGGCAGCGCGGTCACCGCCGCCAGATGCCAGGCCCTGCGGTCGTCGTCGACGGCTCCGGCCAGCGCCGTATGCGCCGCGACGCGCTCGGCGACATCGCAGGCCAAGCGGGCGGCGGTACGGATGAGCGGATGCCGGAATTCGATGCCCGAGGACGTGACTCGGGCCAAACCGGCATGCTCGGCGGGCGCGAAATCGGTCAGTGCCGCACCAACCGCGGGTAGGGCGCGGGTCACCGGCTCGATATGCCCGCTGTCTTCCAGGGCGGCAACGAGCAGACAGAGTCGGGCGGCGTCCGGCAGCGCCCGGATCCGTTCACGGAATCCTGTCAGCACCCGACTCGACGGCGGTTCGGAACCTCCGAGTGAGTATGCGAGCGCGGATCCAGCGCGCTGCGCGGGTGTGAGCGTCCGCGGAATCTCCAGCAGGGCGAGCGGATTGCCACCGGCCTCGGCAACCACGTGGTCGCGCGCGGACGGTGCAAGGGTGGCGGTGGCATCGACGAGCTGTTGCGCAGCCGTGGGATCCAACCCAGTCAAATTCAGCTCGGGCACGCCGGGTGCGAGAAAGGGACGTTCCCCGTCGCGGGCGGCGAAGATCAGCATGACCGGCTCGCTGTGTAGCCGACGCACCGCGAACAGCAGTGCGTCGGCCGATTCCTGATCGAGCCAGTGCGCGTCATCGATCAGACACAGCAGCGGTCCGTCCATCGAAAGTTCGGTCAGCAGGCTCAGGGTGGCCAGACCGATCAGGAAACGGTCCGCCGGTGTCGCCGAACCGAACCCCAGTGCCGCCAGCAGCGCATCGGATTGCTGTCGCGGCAACTGCGAAACCGTCTCCAGCACTGGACCCAACAGCACATGCAGTGCGGCGAAAGGAAGCTCGGTCTCCGACTCGATGCCGGTAACCCAGAGCAGGCGAGCATCCGCCGACTTGGCGTATTCCAGCAACGCGGACTTGCCGATTCCCGCTTCACCACGCACGACCAGGGCACCCGGCCGCCCCGCTACGGCATCAACGAGCAGCTCGTCGATCGTCCGCTGCGCCGCCGTCCGGCCATACAGCATCCACCTGCTCCTGCACCTCGCACACCATCGATCAGAGCGCACACTAGCGCCTGCCGAATTTTTCTTCTCGGTGCCGGGAGGTTGGCAGCGTCCAGTTCCAGAGGCGGACGGCCTCGCGTGCGGCCACGCCGCCACCGACGATCCGGGTGAACCGGGTCAACAGTCCGTAGCCGAGCGGACTGGTGGACAGGCAGGCTGATCCTCGGATCATGTCGGGCCATGCGCTGCACCCGCGGGCGGCGTCGCCGATTGTATTGCGCGAGAGCCGTGCGGATTCGACAGTGCCGGTGAGTTCAGCCGCGAGCACGGCGGCCTCCTCGAACGCCTGGCATCCGCCTTGGGCGCGGAACGGTGCCAAGGAGTGGGCGGCGTCGCCGAGTAAGACGATGCGGCCGTTGCGAGCGGGTCGAGGTCGGAAATGTCGTGGCGCAGTATCTAATCCAGCGGTGTCGCGTCGAGCAGCGCGGGAATCGGGTCGTGCCAGGAGCCGATGTGGCGACGGACCTCGGCGAGGTCGTCATCGAAGCGCTGACCCGGTTCTCCCCGACGAATGGCGAGAAACCAGGGCAACGCACGGTGATCGTCTGACCAGCTGTGATGGACGGAATGCCGCGTGCGGCGGCCTTGTGAATGCCAGGATGGTGTTGGAGGTGATGGCGGTGGCGGAACGGGCTGGGGATTCGTTCGGTGGTCGGCGGCCGACGAGTCACGAGCGGACGACGGGGCTGCCGTGGGATGCGTCGTACCAGGACGGGCCTGCGCCTTGGGATGTCGGGCCGCAGCCGGCGATCGTGCGATTGGCGGCGGCAGGCGGATTCAGCGGGGCCGTGCTCGATGCGGGGTGCGGGTCCGGCGAGAATGCGCTGCACGTTGCCGCGCTGGGATTGCCGGTGCTCGGCGTCGACGTGGCCGAGACGGCATTGGCGCTCGCGCGGGCGAAGGCCACGGAGCGTGGGATCGCGGTCGAGTTCGCCGTGGCTGACGCATTGCGGTTGGAGCGTTTGGGACGCAGATTCGACACAGTGCTGGACTGTGGACTGTTCCACACCTTCGACGCGGACGAACGCCCGGAATACGTGGCGAGTCTCGCGTCGGTGACCGAGCACCACGGCACCCTGTATGTGTTGTGCTTCAGCGACATTGGTCCCGACACCGGCCCGCACCCGGTATGTCGGGAGGAGCTGACTTCGGCGTTCGATGCGGGCAACCAATGGAAGGTCAGCGCGATCGAACCGGATCGGCTCCACACGAGATACCACGACAGTGGCGCACCCGCGTGGATCGCGACTATCGAACGGGTCTAGCCGACCCTCGATTGCCGTTCGGCTACCTTGGCGATGATCGGGAACTTGGGGTTGAGGGTAAGGCCGGACATCGGGGTGAAGTCCGGGTTCTCGATGGTCACCTCGAACCGTCGGACGATGGTGGACAGCGCCAATTGCATCTCCATCATCGCGAACGCGTTGCCGATACAGAAGCGACCGCCCGCGCCGAAGGGCAGGTATGAATTCCGGTCCCGAGCCGCGACGGCGGCGGGAGCGAAACAGTCCGGGTCGAAGGTGTCGGGCAGGATGACTAGGGCGATTGTGTGCCGAGCAGGCGGGCGAGGCAGGTCTCCGCCCGAGTGCATCGGCTTGCCACAAACCATGCAGGACTTCGAAGTCAGCGTTACTTCCCAGAGAGTGCGGCGGCGATGTCGCGGCGGGATCCGATGCCGAGTTTCGCCAGAATGTTCGAGACGTGGGATTGAATTGTCCTGCGCGACAGGAACATCTGCGCCGCGATATCGGAGTTCGAAAAGCCTTCGGCCACCAAGGCGGCTACCTTGCGTTCGGTCTCGGTCAAGGCGTCCCGTCCAGACTTGGGGCGGTTGCGAGGTCCGCGGACGCCGCGGCGAATTCCGTACGGGCGCATGCGCGCTACCGCTCGAGCGGTATCCCAAGATGCACCGAGGCCGGTATAGAGCTCTATGGCAGCATCCAGGGCGCTACGGGCGTCGGAGCCGGACCCATCTGCGGCGAACAATAGTGCCGCGTTCTCGTATGCCTGCGCCTCGTAGAACGGTCGTCCCGCCCGTCGGAACTCGGCGGCAGCGGCGCGCAGGACGGTGGGATCGCGCTCGGCAACACCGCGGCACAGCAGAGCGGTGCCGGTTCTGGCCGCGGTCGGTTGGCGTCGAGCCAGCTCGGCGGAGGCCACGACCACCGCGCCAGCCGCCTTCTCGTCGCCGACATCGGCGGCGAGACGGGCTATCTCCGGGAAGATGTAATACAGCGTGGGCGAGGTCAATCCGCCCGCGAGGCGCTGATGCGCATCGACGAGTAGATCCAGCGCGCCACGCGGGTCACCTCGGGTCTCGAGCATCAGGGCCTTGACCCACGGATAGAACTGGCCGTAACCACTGCTGCCCAGTTGGTCGTTCGGTGCGGGGATGCCGTCCGGATCCGGCAGGAAGGTGCCGCGGTGGATGCCGATCAGCGCGGACAGACTGTGCAGGATCGGGGTGTAGCCGAAGGCGTCGGGTATCGACTGGCCGGAAGTACATTCGACCAGCGCATCGTCCCAGCGGCCGTCCAATACATAGAGCCGGGCCTTGGCGACCACACTCGCACCCAGATAGACACCGTGGATCCGCCGACTGTGCCCGATCGCCTTGTGCAGCACCGCTTCCGCGTCGGCGAGCCGATCGAGCTCGATCAAGCAGTGCGCGTAGAGCACATAGGGATCGAACTGGTCGGAACCGAATCCGTTCTCGAAGACGGCCAGGATGCGGCTGCTCAGCTCCAGGGCCTCGTCGAGATAGCTGTGGGTATAGCGCACCGCACCCACGGTCAACAGTCCGTATCCGGTCACGAGCGGATTTTCGGTCACGTCCCCGATCGCCAGCGCCTGCGCGCCGGCCGCCTCCGCCGCGTCGAACCGACCGAGGAAGAAATTGTTCAAGCCGCTCATCCCGTGGAACCTGCCCGCATCCTCGGCCGTGAGATTCGGTGTGGCAAGGGCCTTTTCGGCAACCGCGACGACTTCGCGCAGATCGCCGCGCGCATGGCAGGCCTGCATCAGCAACCAACGCAGTTCAATATCATCCTCCGGCCGGTTCAGCAGAGCCGTGCGCACCAGGGCTTCGGCCTCGGCCGCGCGACCGTTCCACAGCAGCGCTTGGGCGTGCAGCCGCAGCAGTACCGGACGCATGCCGAGGTGCGCGGTGCCCGCCGCGCGCTGCAGGAGTTGCACCGCGATCTCGGGTGCGCGCACGATCAGCTTGTCGGCCACCGCGACCAACCAGTCGAGCGTCTGCGAATCGAGCTCGTTCTCCCCCGCCGACAGGTAGTACGCGATCCGCTCGATGGGTGCGTCGGTGGCCAAGAGGATCTGACCGGCCCGGCGCAGCAATCCAGCGCGCAGTGAATCGGGCAGCTGATCGGCGAGCACCTGACGAATCAGGTCGTGCCGGAAGATCAGTTCGGAGTCGGCGCGGGTGAGCAGACCACCGTCGGTCGCCTCGGTGACGACATTCCAGATTTCCAGGATCGGACTGTCCAGTACTGCGGCAAGTTCCGCGACGTACACGGTCGGCCCGAGTGCGGCGGCCATCGGAAGTACTTGCCGAGCCGACCGTGACAGGAATTCCAGCCGCTGCGCGATCGCTCCCGCCAGCGATGCGGAGGGACTATCGGCCGGATCGGTCGGGTCGGCGGTATCGGCGACCACCGTAATCGCCTCGTCACGCAAGAGCGAGGCCACCAATTCGGTGATGTAGAGCGGATTTCCGCCCGCACCGACGACCTGTCGCATCAGGCCCGGCCCCGGCGTCGCACCGACCATATGCCGAACCAGTTCCGTAGCGGCCGGTTCGGGCAGTGCGCCGAGCCGGATCGTCGGCGCACCACGTTCGGCGAGTTCGGCCGTCAACGCGACGAATCCGGTGTCGCGCGGCAGCGGACGCGCCGCCAGGACCAGCAGGAGTGGCAAATCGGCGATGACACCGCAGAGCCGGTTCAGCACCGCGAGACTCTGCCGGTCCGCCCAGTGCACGTCATCAATGATCAAGGCGACCGGACCAGCGGCACACCAAGTGTCGACCAGATCGAGGATCGCCTCGGTGATCGCGAACTCGTGCGTGGCCGCACCGTCGCCCGCTCGATCGCCACTGCGCAGCAGCGCACGCACTGGATCGGAGCCACGATCGCTATCCAGCCAGGAGCACACGGCCGAGAACGGCACCTGCCGCTGCAACTCCTTCGCGGCTCCCCGGCGCACGGTCAGACCGTTGGTCCTGTATCGGGCAACAGCCGCATCGAGCAGCGCGGTTTTGCCGATACCGGGCTCGCCCTCGACCAGCGCCACCACCCCCTTGCCCGCAGTCGCTCGCAGACCGTGCGCGACCACACGCTCGACCTCGGCGTCTCGACCGACGAATACGGAGGTAAGGGGACCCTGCACTCAGGAGATCCTATGCCCCAGCACGACGTTGTGCAGAATGCACGCCCCCGCTCAGCGCGATATTTCGCCGCGCGATGCGGATATTCCTACCCGCTATGACGGATGTTCCGGCTACCCGGTTTGCCATAGGGTCCGAGAGCGGCGGCTCGCTACCAGCGAATCGGCAGCGCATCCGATCGGTCGCCGAGCAGAGGAGATCCGTTGCAGTCCGAGGCACCCGCCCGGCACCCCGCCCTCGCGGTTGTGCGTGGAATCACCCGCATCGGTGGTCATCTCGCGCGGGAAGCGGTCACCCGCCCACAGGCCCTGCGTGCGGGCGATGTGCCGGTGACCGGTCGAGAATTGACCACCGATTGGCTGAGCGCCGTGCTGTGCTACGACCATCCGGGTGCGAAGGTGGAAGCGTTCGATATCGGGGGCAACAGCAGCGGTACCTCGACACGGTGGAAACTCACCGTCGGCTACAACGAGATCGGCCAGGTCGCGGGCCTGCCGGAAAATCTGTTCGGGAAGACCACCGCGGACTTCAAACAGCGGCTCACCCTCGACCTGGCCGGTATCCTGCACGGTGAACCCGGCTTCTTCAAACATGTACGCCCCAATCTGGAAATCGAGGCACCGCGCGGCTATCACAGCGCCGTCGACAGCCGGTCGGGGCGTTCGATCTCGCTGCTCGAAGACATCGTCAGCACTAAGGGCGCAAGCTTCTGCACCCCTGCCACGCCCATCGGACGCGTACAGATCGAAGATCTGTTGCGCACCATGGCAACCTGGCACGCCCGGTACTGGGACGACGAAGGGCTCCGACTGCACAGCTGGCTCAAGGCGCCGCGCTCGCATTTCGCCAATCTCGACCGGTTGATCGGCATGTCCAAGCGGGCGCGGGTCGGGGCTCGACGCGCGGCTTCGGTGATTCCGGAAGTACTTCCCGCCCAACATGATCGGCTGTACCGCACGCTGGAACGCTCGCTCGAGATCGCCAGTACCGGACCGCAGACCTTCCTGCACGGCGACAGCCATATCGGCAATACCTACGTCACCTCCGCGGGCCGGATGGGTTTCACCGACTGGCAGGTCGTGCTGCGCGGCAGTTGGGCCTACGACTTCGCGTATGTTGTCGCCTCCGGTCTGGACGTGGCCGACCGGCGAGCCTGGGAACGCGAGCTATTAACCGTGTACCTAGAACGCCTGGCGGCCTGCGGCGCGCCAGCACCGGACTTCGACACTGCCTGGCTGGCCTACCGCCAGCAAGCTCTGTACCCCTACTTCATCTGGCTCTCGACCATCGGCCACAGCGCCATTCAGCCGAAGTACCAGCCCGATGAGGTCTGCCTCGGAATCATCGAGCGCACGGCGACCGCCGTAGTCGACCTCGATGCCGCCGGTGCCGTCGAGGCGGCCGGATGAACGGACGGAAGGTAGCCGATGCGCATCGTCAGTAATCGTTGCCGCACCGTCGAATACACGGTGACGACGGCGAGCCCGTGCGCTATTGATATCGAACCGTCGGTGATCGGAGCACGCCGATGCTTCCACGACTGCCTGCTGATCACGATCGGGGTGGATCGCGGCGATCGCACACTCGTCGGCACCGTCGTGCAACTGCTCCGGCGCATCGTCACCGAATCCGATGCCGGACCGATCGTCGTCGAGGGCTTCGCGTGCCTGCCGCGTCCCGGCGAAAGACACAGCACACCAGCGGGATTCGATGTGCTCGCCGAACTCGCCGAGGCGCTCGACGTACTGACCGAGGTCACCGAGCGGCTGGAGGAACATGGTGAGCAGGTACATCTCATGCCGTTCGGCTGGCACAAGAACTGTCGGATCGACCCGCTCGACGAGGTCGGGTCACAGCATGTGATCCATATGTCGGCCGATGACAACCGACAGTGCGAACCGGTGCTGCGCTGGCCCGGCCCGCGCTCGCAGTTCCTCGCGCATTCGGCGCTCGCCGCGCGGGTCACGAGAGTATGCGTGACTCCTGAGCGTGGCCGACGCTGAACACCGAGCCGTCCGGCTTGAACAAGCGCTGGCAGGCCGATGTTCTCGACGGCGTGTGGGAGCAGCGCGTCGTCCACCTGCCCGCCTGAAGCAGGTTGTCCCCGCTCTCGAGAAGGAGCTTGGTACAGCACCCACTACTGTGCGTGCGTGGCCGAATCCACTTGCCGCACTGGCGTTCGAATCAGCATGCACCGAACCCCGCCTGAGCCCTCGAATCTGGAAAGATTTGAATTTCCTAACGGGTCACTATTGATTGTGCCGCTGAATAGCGGCACAATAGATCTCAGACAACCTGCATTCCCGGCACACTTCACTTACCGACCAAGTCCGGGCTCGGCGGGACGAAGGAGATATCGGTAACCATGAACCTCAAGTCGAAGAAGGTCGTCATAGCCGGTGCGGTTGCCGGTGCACTGGTGATCACGCCCGCCGCGATGGCGATTCAGTCGACCGTCGCGGCCCCTGGGAACCACAGCAACAGCAATGGCGGGGGTGCCCGCGGCGGCGGGTACAGCAACAGCAACTCGGGCAGCCGTCGTGTCGCCGATCAGGATCACGCCGCCTCCGGCGACAACTCGAGCCGGGGCGGCTACGAAAGCAAGGACGGCGGACGGTGGGTCTGGGTACCCGGCGAGGGTAACAGCCGCTGACCCACTCCCCTTGCGGCTCTTAATATTACGAATGCGACCGGCGCTCCGGATGGAGCGGCGGTCGTATTCGTATGTGCGACGTACCCGACTGATCACCTCGACATCCGCACCGCCTACCCCTGCCAGCGCAAACCGTGCCAAAGAGTCAATTGCACCCCGCGAGTACGCAATTGACTCCTCGACACAGCTCGATGCCCTCCCGGTTGGCGTGCACGGAATTGCACGACCGTCCGAAAGGGCATCGGCGGTATGAAGTTTCGCGGTCGATGACTCAGGTCAAATTGCCGTCGACGCACAGGCTCGACGACCGCCACGACGGTCCCGGCCGGTTCGCGGCCATATCGAAGGTCCAGTCCGAAATCGGCCCGGCCGCACGCCAATACAGCCCACCGCGACCGTCCGCAACGGCCTCGTAGATATCTTCGCGCCCCTCGATCAGCTGACTGCCGACGCAGTAGTCCATGTAATCGGTGCCCGGCTGGCGCGCGCCCGGACTGAACTTGCCCGCGGGGTTGCCGTTGGTGCCGGGGTTGTACACGCTGCTGCGACCGGAGGCGTACCCCTCACGGTTCCAGCGCGCGAAGCCGAAGAAATCGGACTGGCACCGGTACATCCAGCCGCCCGCGGCGATCGCCACGCCCTGCGGCACGGCTTCACCGGCCCACAGGCAGCGCACGCCGATATCGGCGTTGGCCGCGGGTGTCTCGGTACCGATACCGAATCCGCCGATTCCCGCCGCGATCGCCGCAAGCAACGACAGTGCTCGGATCTTATTGCGCCCCTTGGCATTACGTGCCTGGTCGGGACATTCCGTAGGTCTGGGTGTGCCGCGCAGTTCGCTGACGTTGATCATCGACGTCTCCTTCATCATTGTCTCGCCCACCGGCCGACGTCGATACGGGCCGACGGGAGGTGCTGTTCCCGCTGCCTAATGTAACGCTATTTAACGGCACGTTGGTCTAAGTATCACCACACGTGGGAACGATGAAAGGGGAAGGTCCTGGCCAGGCCAGATTGATCAACCCGCCGATCGGGCGAAGGCATACCCGCCATCGGACGCATGAACGAGAACGCCTCAGGCGTCCGGCAGCGCCTCAGCGATTTCGCTGTCCTGCTCGAGATACCGCGCGATAAAGCGATTCACGAGTTCGGCGGTCGCCTCCCCTGGCCGCACCCGGGTCTCGGCCGCCCGCGCGGCAAGGGCCGCCTTATCCGCGGACGTACGTTCGGACCGCTGATAGGGCTCCCAGGCGGTCCGATGGAACAGGTCGACGAATCGGCGGGCGATCCGGTCGCAGTCCGCCCGCAGCCGCTCCAATTCACCGAGCAGGTCATCTACCGGAATGCCCGCCCCCTCCAGTTGGTCGAAGGTGCGAATCAGCTGCGGATCGGCAATGCGGTAGGTGGCGGCGTCGACCGGTTCGTATAGACCGGCGGAGACCACGCGCGCCAAGCCGTTGGGCACATCCCGATAGCGCTGCTCGAGTTCGGTCGCCGCGATCGTGTCATCCGTTGACGGCGCGGTGGTCTGCGTCGCACCGGGCTCCGCGACGCCGAGGATGTCGCCCAGATCGTCACCGCGATCCCATGCCTCCAGCAGTTCCCTGATTCCGTTGAGCTTGATCCCCCGGTCCAGCAGACGGCTGATCGTCTGTACCCGATTGAGGTGATCCGGTCCGTAGAAACCGGTGCGGCCCTTCACCTGTGGTGGGGGCAGGATGCCGCGCTCGGCGTAAACGCGCAGGCTGCGCACGGTCGTACCGGCCTCGCGCGCCAGCTCGTCGATCGTGTATTCCACGTCCCCTGCCATATGTCTAGGAAACCACACAGAAACATTACCCAGAGGTAAGCATACGTCAGTGATGTCGGACACCTATGGTCAGTGAGGCGCTGTCAACCCCCAATGACACCCCCACCTATTCCCGCCGTTGGCAATTCGACCCTCCGAATCGGAGGCAGCGGGGGCTTATCCTTCCGATATGACCGAGGCGCAGGCTTCTCGAATTACCGTGACGGAACGGGAACGGGCGCTGGAGCAACTGTCGCACCACCTCGGGACAGGGCGGCTGAGCCTGACCGAGTTCGACGAACGCAGTGCCATTGCCGCGGCGGCGACCACCAAAGGACAATTGGCGGAATTGTTCGTCGACCTGCCGGGTACCACACCGGCCGCACCCTTGGTACAGCCCGACAATCGACTGCGACAGCTCTCGACAGTCGCCGCGGTGATCGCGATCATCGCCGTCGTACTCGCCGTCGCGACGGGGAGTTGGCTGTGGTTGCTGGCAGGCACCGGCATCGTCGTCGTATGGGTGGTCGAGCGACTGCGCTGAGTGACGGCCGCCCTACCACCTGGTGCGCGGTCGGACGTAGTTGGCCAGATCCACCAGCCGGTAGCGATGCCAGCGATCCGGCGCGGTTCGGGCCAGCGCGCGCAGACTCGTCTCGAGTCCGAGCCGCAACCCCGCCGGGGTGAGCGCAAAACCCAGGATGGTCTGACTCGATTTCCGCGGTCGACCACCCACGCGCAGCCACTCCATCGCGGCGCCGACCACGATGACCTGAAGTTGCAATGTACGAGCGTCATCGGGCAGTGTCTCGAGCCGTCCCGCCGCGGCACAGATATCCGCCTCGGTGATTTCGGCAATCGGCCGCGACACCAGTAGCAGGCAGCCGGTGGTGTGCGCGACGCCGTGATGGCGTGACGCGGCCGGCACCTGATCGAGCACCGCGACGGCCTCGAGCAGTTCTCCGTCGGCCGCGAGCCGCCGAGCCAGACCGAAGGCCGCACTCACCACCCCGTGGTTGGTCCGCCATACTGCCCGGTAGTGCTCCATCGCGGCCCGGTGCCAGCGCTCGGTATCGACCGGAATATCGAGATGCTGCAGCACCAGCTCGGCCGTGGCGGCCAGTGCCAGCTCCGGGCCGATTTCACCGGGCAGCATCGCGTGCACGATCTCGAAATGCTGCCAGGCCCGGTCATAGTGGCCGTCGAGCAATGCGGCGACACCCTCGTACCACTCTATGCGCCAGTCCGCGCTGTAGCTCGGTCGCAGATCGGCGAGCTGTTGGCGGGCCGTTGCCGTCTCCCCCAGGTCGAGGTATGCGCGCACCGCGGTGAGCGGCCCCTCCAACTCGAAGGATTCCGGGGCGACGATCGTGCCGGAGCGGATGCGCTCATGGGCGCGGCGCAGGGCATCCAGCGCATGCCTCGGCTCGCCGTGCAACAGACTGGACAGCAATTCGGCGCTCGGATCCTCGCTGTCGATCAAAGGTGTCGGCAGTGCGGCCACCACATCACCGACCGTCAGCATGGGCATGCGGGTCACCCCGTCGGTGATCCCGTCGGTCTGGCCGATGAGCGTGTCGGTGCCGAAATCGTCGCGCATCGCACTGAATTCGACCGATGGCTGTGGATGTTCCAGTCCGGTGTCGATGGCAAGCACCATCCGTAGCGCACCGGCGAGTTGGCAGTACATCGAATACGCGGACGGGAACCGGCGCTCCGGCTCCGGATCGGTGGCTCGCAGCAGAATTCGATACAAGCACTGATAGCGCGCCAGTAGCGGATCCTCATCGGGCTCGGGTATCCCGCCGAGAAAGTGGCCGTCCCGGTCCCTCGGCAGGTTCAGCGCAAGGGCGGCCAGGGTTCGGCCGACGGTGTAGATATCCGACACCACCGTTGGTCCGGTTTCGGTGATCTCGGGTGCCTGGAAGCCGGGCGTGCCATAGATACTGCCGTAAGAGTCCATGGCCGCGACCGCACCCAGATCGATGAGTTTGACCTCGTGCTCGCTCACCATGATGTTGTCGGGCTTCAGATCGTTATAGGCCAAGCCGAAGGAATGCAGATAGTCCAGCGCGGGCAGAATTTCCATTATGTAAGCGATGGCCTCGACGACCGGAATACGCTCCTTGCCGCGCGAGTCGAGCAGCTTCTTCAGCGATTGCCCGCCGACATATTCCATGACGATATAGCCGTCCGGAACGTCACGGCCGGACCGATGCTTGACGAAGTTGTAAATCTTCACAACGCCAGGGTGGGCAACTTCGGAAAGAAATTGTCGTTCGGCGAGCGCGACCACATGCGCCTCGAAGTCGAGCGGATTCTGCAATCCCTTGAGCACGACCCAGCGGTCGCTCACGTTGCGGTCGACGGCCAGATAGATCCAGCCGAGGCCACCGTGTGCCAGGGACCCCTGGACCTCGTACTGGTCGGCCACCAGTTCGCCCGGCTGCAGGGCGGGTCGGAAATTGAACGGGGATCCGCAGCGCCCGCATTCACCGACTACCGGGCCCGGCCCGGATTCGCTGCGCCGACCCACCGGTTCCTGACACTTCCAACAGAACCGTTTGAGTTCGGGCACTTCGGGATTGGCGAGAATGGCGCTGCGTGGATCGACCGGCGCCACCTGTGGCATCGGAACCAGACCGGCGCCGAGTCGGCGCACACTCGGGCGCGAGCGACCACTTCGCCCGGAACCGGGCTCGTCGGCCTCGTCGAGCTCGTCGAGTCCGACGATCGGACCGGAGACCGGCTCGGAGGTATCCGCGATCGGCTGGGTCATGGTCGCCTCGACCGGCGAGCCCCGCGGCCCAGGACCGGGGAGCGGGAACCGTTGCGACGGCGTGCCCTCGATAGTGCGTGGGCGCGACCACGGATGCGGAAGACGTTGGGACGTATCGACTTTCGACATGCCTCTGGTCGCCCAGGGAAGCGGAGTTCGCCGTGGCACCTCGGTGCCGCGCATCCGCCGATTCGCCCATGGGTGCGGCAGCGGATTATCGGAGGGCCTGGCTTGCTCCGGCATGGGAACCTTTCGAGCCTGTTGAATCGCGGTCCCATTCTCTTCCGCCGTTCGCCGCTGCGCGCCTGCCTTGTTCCCCGCTATGGGAATAGCTCCGCCCCGGACATGTTGTCCGGGGCGGAGCTTCGGGTTTATTCCTCGTCGGGCTTGTCGAGAACGACGACCGGGTCGTCATGCTTGCGCGGCGGCCGCTCGGCCAGCACCGGGAACTGACCGGTGATGCCCTCGCGTTCCTGAGCCACCTGCAGCACCCGCTTGCGGGCCAGGAACCAGCCGCCGACGAATGCCGGAACCACGACCACCGCCATGGCGATCACCGCACCGCGCTGCTCGATTTCGTGACTGCATGCCATCAGCACGATCACCGCGACCAGGAACACCAGCGTGGCGTAGCTGGTATAGGGCGCGCCGATCAGCTGGAACGAAGGACGCTTGGCCAGCCCCTTCTTCGACCAACGGAACAGCTGCAGCTGGCAGACCACGATCGCGCCCCACGCCGCGATGGTGCCCAGCGCCGACATGTTCAACACGATCTCGAAGGCCTTGTCCGGCACCATCGCATTGAGTCCGACACCGACCAGCGCGATCGCGCCGGTGGCGAGAATACCGACGTAGGGCACACCGCCGTTGGACATCCGCGAGGCGATCTTGGGCGCACTACCGTTCATCGACATCGACCGCAGGATGCGGCCGGTCGAGTACAGGCCCGCGTTGAGGCTGGAGAAGGCCGCGGTCAGCACCACCAGGTTCATGATCGAGCCCGCACCGCCGACACCGAGCTTGGAGAAGAAGGTGACGAACGGGCTCTCGCCGGACTTGAAGGCGACATAGGGCAGCAGCAGGCCGAGCAGCACCAACGAGCCGACGTAGAACAGTGCGATGCGGGCGATGACCGAATTGATGGCCCGCGGCATGATCTTTTCCGGGTTCTCCGCCTCACCGGCGGCCGTGCCGATCAATTCCACTGCGGCGTAGGCGAATACGACACCGGTGGTGACGGTGACCAGCGGCAGCAGCCCGGTCGGGAACAGGCCGCCGTTGTCGTGGATCACGGTGAAACCGGTGGTCTCACCGTCGACCTTGAATCGACCCGCCAGGAATATGGTACCGATGATCAGGAATGCGACCAGCGCGATGACCTTGATCAGTGCGGCCCAGAACTCCAGCTCACCGAACCATTTCACCGAGATCAGGTTGATGCTGACCACGATGGCCAATGCCACCAGCGCGATCAACCACTGCGGTATCGCCTCGGTGGCTCCCCAGAAATGGACATAGGTGGCGATCGCGGTGATGTCTACGATGCCGGTCATGCACCAGTGGAAGAAGTACATCCACCCGACCGCGAAAGCCAGCTTCTCGCCGTAGAACTCACGCGCGTAGGAGACGAACGATCCGGAGGAAGGACGATGCAGCACCAGCTCGCCCAGCGCCCGCAGGATGAAGAAAACGAAGATGCCGCAGACCGCGTACACGATGAACAGTCCGGGACCGGCCGTGTGCAGCCGACCACCCGCACCAAGGAACAGTCCGGTCCCGATCGCGCCACCGATCGCGATCATCTGCAGCTGGCGCGGGCGCAACGCCTTGTGATAGCCCGCATCCTCAGCATGCAGAGCGTCCGCGGGCGCCGGCACTTCCGCGGAGTGTTGAACGGTTGTCATGGTGAGGCCTTTCACGTGACGGCGATCATATCGCTGCTTAATGTATCGCTATTCAACGGCACGTTCAATAGAGAGTCAAGAGTTGTAACTTCACGGAAACGAAGTGGAGGCCTGTCACCCGCCGTGACCTCGGCGTTAGTTGATCGTGCCGCTGAATATCGGTACGCTGGATACGTTTACGGCTGATGGAGCGCGCGCATGGCATGGTTCGAACGGGAGTTCATCGCGGTCCCTGAGGGCCGCAAGAATCAACTTGTCTACAAGTGGCCGGATGTCAACATCCGGCGCTACAGCCGTGCCATCGTCAATGCCGACGAGATCGCCCTGTTCGTCAAGTCCGGGCAGGTCCTGGCCACGATGGGCCCGGGTCGGCATCGGATCGATGCCGATGAGCTGCCGGTACTCGGCGCGCTCGTGGATACGCTGACCGGCAACAACTTCTACCGCGCCGAACTGTATTTCGTCTCCACCCGCGAGTTTCCGGGCATCAAGTTCGGCGGTCGCCTCGCCGATATCGCCGATCCGGTCAGCGAACAGGTCGTGACACTGCGGGTCTTCGGGGAATTCGCGCTGTCGGTGCGGGATCCGGCCGAACTGGTCACCTCACTGGCGGGCACCACCGACCTGAGCACCCCGGCGACGGTGGAGTCCTGGAGCTCGGACCTGCTCCTGAAGTCCATGAAAGTCGCTGTCACACAGGGCATTTCCCGAGGTGACTGGCCCGTGCTCGGCCTGTCCGGACAGTTGGAGCCGATCGAGGCCGCCGTGGTGCGCCAGACCAACCTGACACTCTACGAATACGGCCTGCGCATCCCACGGCTCGGCAACTTCGATATCACCTTGGCGCCGGAAGACGCCGACCGCATCAAGCGACTTGCCAAGGATGTCACCTACATTCGCCTTGCTGGTGACTTCCAGCGTTACGCGGCAGGCGAATTGGCACTCGGCGCGGGTCAGGGGTTCGCCCACGGCCACGGCGGTGGCGACGGATTCCTCGGCGCCGCACTGGGTTTGAACGCCATCCAGCAGCAATCGCCGAGCAATCCATGGCAGCGACAGGCGGTTCCAGCTGTCGCACAACCGATTCCTGCCGGCACGCAGCCGGTATGTGCCAGCTGCGGAACCGACAATCCCCCAAATGCGCGATTCTGTATGAACTGTGGTGACCCAATGGCGGCCCGCCCGCGCCACTGCACCGAATGCGGCGCGGACCTGGCTGCCGCAGCGAAGTTCTGCGGCAACTGCGGCACCGCCACAAGCTGACCGCTCTCATACCAGCCGCCCCGCCGTCAGTCCCTGACGCGCGCACACCTTCCGAAGCTCACGCATACCTTCGACGCGCTCGCACATCGACTCACCGCACGACGCACCGGTAGCAAGACCAGAAGCTATGCGTGAGTTCAGATTTGTGACCGGCAACAGGTTCCTGCCACGTCCTCCCGCGCCACTGCCGCCGCTATCGCTGGGTCCGGTCACTCGCAGCAAGTGGTCTTGACCCGTCCTGAGCCTCGGCACGGCCAGTCGGCCGTGAACAACGCTTCGCAATACCCTGCCCCGCCCCAATGAACAACACACCACCGAGCATGAACCATGGATTCCACAGCACCAGACTCCACAAAGTTTGGTGCGGCCCGACCTCGCGACGGACGCCGCCTGCATCCACAGCCAGCGCGACCTCGACCAGGACACCTGTGTTTTTACCGCAGCGATCGCTACCGTGTTCCGGTGGTGCAGCTCCGAAGGAAAATCCCCGTCATCCCGGCGAACACCGGGACCCACTGCGGAGGTATGGGTCCCGATGTTCGCGGGGATGACGGGGGACTTTCGCCGAACTCTTTGCGCACCCCCGCGGTCTCGGCGGACCGTCGGCCGAGACCGCGGGGGCATGCGGCCAGTTAGCTCGAAACAGGTACCGCCGCAGCGGATTCCCCGCTGCTGACCATGCTGCGCACCTGCCGCGCGGCCACCGAGAGGGTAGCCAGGTCGTGGGTCCCGGCGGCGAAGATCTCGCCGAGTGACGCACCGGCGCGGGCCAAGCGGGGGCGGTTGACCGACTCCCATTCGGCGATCTTGTCGGCGGTGCTCTCGTTCGGTTCGGACGCGGTGAGCACGTCCAGGGTGAGCGAGCGCAGCGAATCGTAGAGATCGTCGCGGACCGCGAGCCGGGCCAGGGTGCGCCACCGGTCGTCGCGAGCCAGGTTGCTCACGGCGGTCAGCAGACGCTCGATCTGGAAGTGATCGTCGAGTGCGTAGTAGAGCTCGGCGACCTCCAGCGCATCGCGCTCGGCGATGTCGGCCACGTCGAGGATGTCCAACAGCGGGAACAGGTGGATGAGCCGGTACACCTCCTCGGCCAATTCCGCCGGCGCACCCCGCTCGACGACCGCGCGCGCATTCGTCGCCAGATCCTCGGCGTGCGCCGCGGGCAGCCGGGCGGGCAGCATGTGGGCTGCGAGCTTGCGGACTCCGTCGCGGTAGCGGGCGATATCGGCGCCGATGGCAATCGGTTGCGGGCGGCTGGTCAGCAACCAGCGGGAGACCCGGTCGAGGGTGCGCCTGGTCTCGCGCTCGAGTTCGTCGCGCGCCGCCGTCGGCATCGGCGTGGTCCGAATACGTTGCCAGAGCGTGTGCAGATCGAAGATCTCCACGGCGACGGTGAAGGCGCGCACAGCGTCGTCAGTGCTCGCACCCGCCTCCTCCGCCAGTCGGAACGCATAGGTGATACCGCCGTGGTCCACCATGTCGTTGACCACCATGGTGGCCACGATCTGACGGCGCAGCGGATGCCTGCCGATCGCGTCGGCGAACCGTGCCCGCAGCGGCGCGGGGAAGTACGCCAGCAGCGTAGCGGCGAAAGCCGCGCTATCCGGCAGATCCCCGGCCAGCAGGTCATCCTTGAGCGAAAGCTTCACGTGCGCAAGCAGATTCGCCAGTTCGGGCGAGGTGAGTCCGCTTCCGGCGGCGGCCCGCCTTTTCAGCTCGCTATCCGAGGGCAGTGCCTCGAGCCGGCGATCGACACCGCGCCGGAACTCGAGGTCGGCGATCAAACGGCGATGCACGCCCGACATCGGCACCGATTGAGCGCGCGAGAGCCCCATCCGGAAGTTCTGCGAAATATTGTCGCGCAGAACGAGTTCGGAGACTTCGTCGGTCATCGCGGCGAGCAGTTCGGTGCGGTCGGCGGCGTCGAGTTCGCCGGACGAGATGACCGCGTCCAGCAGCACCTTGATATTGACTTCGTGGTCCGAGCAGTCGACACCAGCCGAATTGTCCATGGCGTCGGTGTTCATCCGGCCGCCGTTGGCGCAGTATTCGACACGGCCGAGCGCGGTCGCGCCCAGGTTGCCGCCCTCACCGATCACCTTGGCGCGCAACTGGTTCGCGTCGACACGCACGGAATCATTGGATTTGTCACCGGCATCGGCATTTGTCTCGGTGGATGCCTTGATGTAGGTGCCGATACCGCCGTTCCAGAACAGGTCGACCGGTGCGAGCAGGATCGCCCGGATCATCTCCGGCGGCGACAGGGTGGTCACACTCGGATCCAGGTCCAGTGCCTCGCGCACCTGGGGGCTGACCGGAACCGCCTTGGCGGACCGATCGTAGACGCCGCCGCCCGCGCTGATCAGCGACTTGTCATAGTCGGCCCAGGACGAGCGCGGCAGTGCGAACATCCGCTGCCGCTCCCGGAACGACGTCGCCGCATCGGGATTCGGGTCCAGGAAGATGTGCCGATGGTCGAACGCGGCCACCAGGCGGATGTGCTCGGACAGCAGCATGCCGTTACCGAACACGTCGCCGCTCATATCGCCGACACCGGCCACGGTGAAGTCTGTTGTCTGCGTGTCGATATCCATCTCGGCGAAATGCCGTTTGACACTTTCCCACGCCCCCTTGGCGGTAATGCCCATCGCCTTGTGGTCGTAGCCCACCGAGCCACCCGAGGCGAAGGCGTCGCCCAGCCAGAAACCATATTGGCGCGCAACATCATTGGCGATATCGGAGAAGGTGGCGGTGCCCTTGTCGGCGGCGACGACGAGGTAGGTGTCGTCACCGTCACGGCGCACCACCCGTTCCGGCGGCAGCACCTCGCCGGAGGCGTGGTCGACGTTATCGGTCAAGTCCAGCAGACCGGAGATGAAGGTGCGGTAGCAGGCGATGCCCTCGGTCAGCTGCGCTTGCCGATCCGCCGCTGGATCACCGGTCGCCGTCGGCGGCTGCTTGACCACGAACCCGCCCTTGGCGCCGACCGGCACGATCACCGCGTTCTTTACCGCCTGCGCCTTCACCAGACCCAGGACCTCGGTGCGGAAATCCTCCAAACGGTCCGACCAGCGCAACCCGCCACGCGCCACCGGACCGAAGCGCAGATGCACACCCTCGACTCGCGGCGAATACACGAAGATCTCGAATTGCGGTCGGGGCCGCGGCAATTCGGCAATGGCGTGCGGATCGAACTTGAACGACAGGGATTCCGGTGCGTTTCCGTCGGCGTCGCGCCGGAAGTAGTTGGTGCGCAGGGTCGCGGTGATCAGTCCGAGCACGGCGCGCAGGATGCGGTCGGTGTCGAGGCTGACGACCGCGTCGATCTCCGACTGCAGCCGCTCGGCGATACCGGCGGCCCGAGCCGAGGCAACGGCGCCGAGGCCATCGGGGTCGAAGTAGGCATCGAACAGTTCGGTGAACAGCCGCGCCATCGCCGGTTGCGCCAACAGGACCCGGGAGATGTTGCCGAGCGTGTAGGCGAATCCGGCCTGCTGCAGATACTTCGCGTAGGCGCGCAGTATCGAGATCTGCCGCCAGTGCAGACCGGCACGCAGCACCAGTTCGTTCAGGCCGTCGACCTCCGCGCGACCGAACCACATGGCCGCGACGGCCTCCGGAAAGCGTCTGCGCACACTGCCTTCGGCGACGGGCTCGTCGGCGGGCTGGGTCAGATCGGATTCCAGATCGGCATCGATCGCGGTGCGCAGCAGCGTGGCGGGCACGCGCAGCCCGAAGTCGTAGATCCACTTCTGCTGCCCGTCCTCGAACGCGACGCGATAGGGCCGCTCGTCGACCACTTCCACGCCGAGGCTGTGCAACACCGGCAGCACCCGACTCAGCGATACCCCCTCCCCCGCGACATAGAGCGTGAATCGCCATTCCCCCGAGGGTGATTCGACGTTTCGGTACAGATTCGTATCGACGGCCCCGTCGGCGAGGTTCTCCAGACGCTGCAGATCGGCCAGCGCACGGGCCGGCTCGAACTCCTGCTGATAACTTGCGGGGAATGCGGCCGCATAGGCCGTGGCGGCCTTCGATGTCACCGCGCTCACCCCGGTGGCCTCCGCGACCACGCGGTCGGCCCAGGTCCGGGTGCTGGCGAACAGCAACTCCTGGATGCGCTCGCGATTGGATTCGGAGACATCGGCCGGATCCGCCTCGGGACGGCGGTGCACGGTGAAATAGACTACGGCCAGCTCGGATTCGCTCGCACGCGCCGAGTAATCCACCTGCTCGCCGTCGAACTGCACCCGCAGGATGGCCTCCATGCGCAGCCGGACCTCGGTCGAATAGCGATCGCGTGGCAGATAGACCAGGCAGTACACGGCGCCGCTGCGGCCGTCGCGCCGGATGAACAGTCGTACCTGGCGACGCAGTCCCAAATTCGTGACGGCGGAGACGGTTTCGAACATCCGTCGGGCATCGGTGGAGAACAGCTCGGCCCGAGGGAAGGACTGCAGGATCTCGAGCATCGCTTGCCCGGAGAACGAATTCAGTTCGAAGCCGGCCCATTCGATGACCTGGTGCACGCGGCGGGAGATCACCGGAATGTCGAGGATGTTCTCGTGCAGGCCGGTCACCGTGAAGGAACCGACGAATACGTGCTCACCCTGGACCGGACCCAGCCCCTTGGCTCCCACGCCGCCACTGCCGTAGTCGGCCACGCTGACGAAGTAGAGCTCACCAGAACCCGGCATCAGCGAATCGACCGAACCGTTGGCCAGGCGCAGCACCGGCCGCGCGCCGCCGAGTACCGGGACGTCGATATCGATATTCGATCCGTTCCACAGCACGCCGAGGCCGGTGCCCGGGGCCTGCTGCGGCTCGACCGCCGTGGCCGACGAGTTGTACCGGTAGTAGCCGTAGCCGAGCACGGTGAAATGACCATCGGACAACCAGCGCAACAACTTCGCGCATTCGGGAATCTCGGGGTCATCGGACCGGTTCGCGATGTGGTCGAGCCGACTGGCCAACGCGACCATCGCATTCGCCATACTCGGCGTATCGTCGACGACCTTGCGCAGCACTCGCAGCAGTGTCGGCAGTTCGCGATTGATCCGGTCCAACTCCGCGGCACCGACCGAAGGGCTCAGCTGGACGTGGATCCAGGACTCGGGCAGGGTCTGACTGTCGGGCACTTGGCCGCCCTCGCGCTCGCGTGGGGCGATCGCGCGCAGGCGGCCGCGGCGGTCGCGGACGATATCGAAGACCGGGTGGACTACCTCGGTCACCGTGGCGCCGAGCCGACGCAGCGCGGTGGTCACCGTATCGACCAGCAGTGGCATATCGTCGTTGACGATCTGGATCGCCGGGCCGAGCCCACTGGCGTCCTCGGGCCGGTACACCCGGGTGATCGCCGCCCCCGGCAGGCGGGTAGCCGCCAGCTCCAGGTGGTGGCGGAAAATCTGTTCGGCCCGATCGGTGATCGTCGGCGCGGTGGCGCCCGGCTGGATCCACCGGAAGTAGGCCGCCTCGAGATCGGTCGGATCATCACGGAACCGCTTGAAAGAAATCGTCTGTTGGGTGGGTGCCGCCATCGACCCGTGCCTTCCCGAGATTTTGAGACCGCTGTGTACGGTTCCCATACGTTACCTGTTTAATGTGCCGTTGTATAGCGGTACGTTAGATGTGTAACAAACGTGCCCCGACGAATCGGTACTGGTCAAGGGCATAGATCAACTCGGGCCCGGCGGCTCACCTTGCGAGGCCCGATCGCGATAAGAAGGTCTGCGCGCCAGCGCGGCCGGTGAACGAGCCTGTTTCGATGCGCACCCCGGCCGCGATATTGGCGTACCACACCGTTGCCGACGGTCCGATCGCCACGAAGACCGGTCCATCGGCGATCACCGTGCCACCCGCGGCCCGCCAGCGGGAGATGTTGGCGGGCAAGCGATCCGGCGAATCCCGCGTCACCGACAGGGACAGTTCCCGACCGCCGGTGATACCGCCCGCGAGTAGCGGATTATCGGACCGTATGACGCATTGCTCTGCCGAAGTATCGATTTGCTGACAGGACGCGGCCGCACGTACCGCTTCCGGCAGAGCCGCAGAGGCACCGACGGAGGCACCGAGATCGGGCAGCGACGGAACCAGCGGCCCCGAACACGAGTGCACGATCGCGAAGACGAAGCCGAGTACCGTCGCCACAATTCCGCCGATAGCGGCGCGCCATTGCCAGTGCTGCGGATACCGCTGGGCGAACTTTTCCACACCGGTCGCGACGGATTCGGCACCCGCGACCACGTTTTCCGCACCCGCGACCACGTTCTCCGCACCCGCGACCGCCTTTTCGGTGTCGCCGACGACGGTCTCCCCCGCCCTCGCAGCCGCCCCGGTTGCGGCCGCGAGGCGATGCAACGGCGCGCCGCAATGTGCGCACCGGGATTCCGTGCCCGCGTTCGGGTGCGAGCAGTACTGGCAGACCCGTTCGACGAAGGTCAATGTCCCGTTATCACGATCGACGAGATGGCAACGGTATTGATCGTCTGTTCGCCCTTCGATTGCAGGACCGTGAGAGTTATTTTCGAGGCACTCACCGGCGGCTCCATCTTCGTGACCACCAAGGTTCGCTGATCCAACGTCTGCTGGGTATAGGTGGTCTTGTTCGAATCGTCGAACTGGTACGAAACCCGGCTGACCGTACGGTATTTCGCCCACTGGTCCGAACCGTCGGTACCGACGCTGTCCCAGCCGGGGACGATGCCGATCGAATCGACTTGATAACTCTTGCCGAGATCGATGGTCAGCACCTGACCGTCGACCTTGAAGGCACGCACGCACGACCAAGCCTTGCCCTGCTGTCCGCTGAAGGCGTCCATACCCGGCGTACTACCCGACGGGCAGTGCGACTGAGCGGCTTTCACCTGCAGCGGTCCCCCACTGGTCGGGACCGCGGACTGCTCGGGCTTCGACGACGGCGCCGCGGTCGGGGTGACGACCGCGAGCTGCTGCGGTCGTTTCGTCTCGTCTTTGCCGCCGGTCGTCATCAGCGCGAGCACCAGCAGTACTGCCATGACGGCGCAGACGGCCAGGGCTACCTTCGGATTCTTCAGGTGCGTGACGACCTTGGTGACCCGCTCGGAGAACTCCGGCTGCTTTGCCGACGATCCCCGGGTCTCGGCGCCAGCTGAAGCGGACTCCGCCGGTGCCGTCCGGCTGGCGGCCTCGGAGAAATCCGACGAAAAGTCCAGTGCCGGTGCGGAATCCGATGTCTGGCCGTTCAGCAGCGCGATGATCCGTTCGCTGGCCTTGGGGCCGTCGGCGGATCGGCGGCCGGCCGCCTCGGGTGGCAAGCCGCCGATCGCATGCGCCAGATCATCCAGGGCCTCGGTCGGTTCACCGGTCAACGGCCCACTGAGTTCCGGCGTATCGATCCCCGCACCGGTTTCGCTGAACGACGGATCGGACAGCAGTGCGTCCAATACCGCGGTTCGATGGCGGAGAATCACATCCCCAGAGTCCTCGGCGGGCATAATCCGGATCGTATCCAGGCCGGACGGCGCACTCGGGGAAGACTATTCCCGCTGGGGGGAACAGCCGCTCGTCAGCGCTGCTTTTCCTCGGTGACGAAATACTCTGGGGGAACGTCGAATACCCGGGCCAGCGCGATGATCAGATCGAGCCGCGGAATCGCGTCACCGTGGATCAGTCGATACAGGCCGGATTGGGAAACCGGGACATCCGGATACGCCAATTCCAAATGCTGCGCCAACGAGTACAGCGTCAAACCGCGCGTCGACCCGTCTTCGGTCGAAACCACCGATTCCGCGATCAATTCCGATAGTCGACTGGAGAAGATCGAAGCCGCGGCTTGCCTCGGGGTGAGCGCGTCCTCGCCATCCTGGGTGGGAATCTGGCCGCTATCCGACTGGGGGTCCGCTACCACACCGACAAACATTACCGTCTCGATTCGTCCGTTCTCGCCTCACCCGGTTGCGGAACCGTTGCCGGCTGCGCGGGCAGGTTTCCGTTGTCGTTGCGCGCGGGCGGGCCGATCGAGGCGTCGTAGTACCTGGTCTCGCCGCGTGGCTCGATCAGATCGACTCGGACCGTGCGCATCGGAATGCTGACGTCGACCGCGGTGGCACTGACCTGATTGATCGCCAGATCCACCGACCGGCGCCGCGGGGTGCCCGGCTCACTGATGGTGACGGTCGTATGCGCCGCGGATACCTGCGGGGGCACCTGGTCGAAGACCGCGATGGTCGCGGGCGGCGTGGCCGAATCCGCATCCGGATTCACTTCCCGGCTTTCGGTGGCCAGGCGCAACGAATTGGGATCGCCGACCGCGGATACCAGCTGCGACCACCGATCCGGGCGGGCCGAATGGACCTCGACATCGGCACCGACGACCATCGCGCGCAGCACGATCTGTTGTGCCACCGCCAGATTCGCGTGCACATCGATGGTGCGCCTGCGCGGGTTGTAGCGCGCCGGATCGAACAGTGGCAGCGCCAGGGTATGTCGCGGCTGTCCGCTGATCGCGCCGAGAATCTGGCCGTTGGGACCGATGGTGACGGCGAGATCGAGTAGATCGTCCGGCGTGATATCGACGCCGGTTTCGTCGACCGCCAGATCGTGCACCGACGTGCCGGTCGGCAGTGTCGCCAGTAGAGCCGTCGACTGTCGGCCGCCGAGCGGACGCAGGAATCCGGGCGGTTCGCTGGTCGGCGCTGGCCCAACACAGCGGACGAGACCGCGTGAGCCGAGCGCACCCCCGGCCAGACTCACTACAACGGTGGTCCGGCCCCGGTTCCAGGACCAGCAGTCGTCGAGTCCGGCATCGTCGAGCTGGGTCCAATCGATCAGGAAACTGGTCACCAGCCGCCCCGGTGCCGAGGATTCCAGATGGCCCCATTTCTCGCGCAGGTCGGACAGTTCGACACCGGCGTGTAGCAGCCGAGTCGCGTCGCGCAGTGCGTCCGCGGGCAGCGCGTGGGCGGCGATACCGCGTTCGCGCAGCCGGCCCGCGATTCGGTGCGCCGCGGAAGCAAGTGCCTTGGGCGCCGATACCGCGACCGGCCCACGGCGCGACAGCGCCGACAGGTTGCGTTCCTGGTCGAGGCGCACCACCAACCAGGTCACTCGGCTGCCCACCACCGGATGAGATCCGATGAGCTGGTCGTAGAGCATGCTGTAGCTGCTGGCCGGACGGACGCGCTGACCGGTGGTCACGATATCGATATCGACGGTGATGCCGAACTGATCGCGCAGCGGCAGCAGTGCACCGACCGGCACCACATCCTCGGTGTAGAGGCTCTTCTCGGAAATGACGGTCGGCAGATCCAGATTCGGTGCCAGCTGGATCATCGCGACCAGCGTCGAGCCCGCCTCGTGCACACCGCAGACCCCGGCGGCCACCTCGACATCGCGCAGCGCCAGCCGTTCGGCACGCTCACGTGCCCTGGCCTCGAGGCCGGACCGATACGCACCCCAGTCCAGCAGCCAGCGCGCCGTGGTACGGCCGTTGACCCGCACAATCACCGTCACCAGCAATGCGGTCACCACCGCGGGGCCGACCCACAACGGGACCCGGGCCCACAACCCGACCAGCACGAAACTACTGGCGATCACCACCACGGCAACCGGTCCGCGTTCGAGACCGCCGACTCGAATGCTCGGAAAGCTCACCGACGTCTCCCGATCACCTTGTTCGCATAACTCGCGCCGAGACCGAATATCACGGCCGCCGCGATGATGATCGTAGCCACGACCGCGGGTCGACGGTCTCGCGCACGCGGCGGCTCCGGCATGACCAGAGTCGATGATCGGAACAGCCCGGCCGGCGGCTTGGGCGGTGTGCGAAAGCTCAGCGCCGCAAGGGGATCGATCACGCCCGCGCCCACGGCATTATCGATACCGCGGGCCGGAGCATGTGCGCTCGCCTGCAGCCGCGCGCTGATCTCCCCTGGGGTCTCATTCGGAAAACGTGATCGCAGCAGCGTGGCAGCACCACTGACATACGCCGCGGCGAAGGATGCGCCGCCCACCGGTACCAGCTTGTCGGGCGAGCCGACGCCATTGATCAGCCCGCCACCGCCCGGCCCGAGCGATTCGATGCCGGTGCCCGGCGCGGCCACCGAAACCCATGGCCCGGACAGCGAATCCGCCATCGGCGCACCGGTGGCCGTCGTGAAGCCGACCGTCAGCACGTCGGGTGCGAACCAACCGGGTACCGAAATGGTCTTCACCTGTTTCCAGTTCCGGGAATCGAGCGGTTTGGCCGGATCGATCGCCGGATTCTGCTCGCAGCCAGAGCTACCGGTATTGCCCGCACCGGCGACAATGAGCGCACCGCGAATGTGCACCGCGTATCCGATGGCCGCCGACAGGATCGACTGATCGACCTTGGCATCCACTGGAACACAGACCGGCAATGCCACGGTAATGACGCCGGCCCCGAGATTCGCCGCATGTGTTATGGCGCGGGCAAGGGTCCGGATCTCAAGTGAAAGCTGTTGATTCGCATCACTATTGGCGCTGTTCTCGGGACTGAACGCACCCGATCGGACCCGGATGGAAATCAGCTGGGCATCGGGCGCCACCCCGACGAAACCGTCGCTCGTACTCGCCGAGGCGCCGATGATTCCGGCGATCAACGTCCCGTGCGCGTCGCAGTCCGACAGCCCGTCACCGCCGGTCGCGACATAGTCCCCGCCGCCGGTCAGATTCGGCAGCCGCGCACCGGGCGATATACCGGTATCGATCACGGCGACGGTGACACCACCCCCGCGACTCAACGCCCGCGCGCGCGGCAGATCGAGCGCTCGTTCCGGCGGCGGCGCCTGGGTCAGATCGCTGTCGGGCAGCACGCCCGCGGCCAAGCAGCCCTTGTCCTGTTTGGTCGGTGCTTCCGGTCCGGGCGGACCATCCGCAGGCGGCGTACCTACCACCACCTGCGGCGGTTCCAGCGCACTCGCGGGCGCGGCGCCAATGGCCAGCGCCACCGCGGCCAACCCGACGGCCGCGGCCTTGCCGATCCGCATCAGATCGCTCGCATCGCCGTGTAGATGCCCATGATCCAGAACGCGATGACGGGAACGATGAGGATCAGCGCGTATTCGATGAGGTCGATGACCCGGCGGGTGACCGGCGAGAGCCGACGTCCCGGCAACCGGGTCGCGGCGACGCAGCCGACGATACCGGCGAGCGCGACCACCAACGCTACCGCCAGGCGCGCGAATGCCGTGTCATAGGCTCCGACCAGCACGAATGCGACGCCGACCACCGTGATAGCGGCCGCCGTGAGCAGGGAGATGGCCTGCACCAGGTCCGGATACCAGCGCGCCCGCATGGCCAGCAGACCGGCAACGGCCGCTGCCATGACGATTTCCCGGATACCGCCCGGACTGGCCGCGGCCGACAGCACGACCGACACCGACAGCAGCACCGATACCGCCGCGATCAATCCGCGCAGACTCGTCACCGCGAGCCGCGCGCGACCCTCGATACCGTGGCCGAGTTGTTCGCGGCGCAGTTCGGCATCATCCTGTTCCGGCTCCGCATCCCTGGCGGCCTCGGCGTCGAAGATGTCCGTCAGGCTCGTGGGGGCCACATCGGTGCCCGGATCCGGCAGGTCGGGCGGACGGATTCGCGCGGCCACCACGGCCAACCTCGGGGCCGAGGTAAGCAGCACCAGTCCGACGAATACGGCGCCACCGGTGACCTGCCGCACCGAAATATCGAGATAGGTCACCGGCAGCACCATTGCGGTAACCACGACGCCGAGCACTGTCACCGCCATCAAGGTGGCGATGCCGAGCCGGGTCAAGCGCAGCATGGTCGCTGCGGCAATGGCGGCCACCACCGACCCCGCCGCCACATTCGCAGCGGCGAAGCCGCCCGGCTCGTCATAGGCCGGTGGCACCAGCATCGCGCCACCGGCGAACAGCAGCGGAAGGGCGGCCAGGGCCAGGCCGAGGCAGACCCGCGGTGCGGCCCGACGCCGACCGGAGACCAGCGCGGCACCCCAGCAGATCGCCCCGAGCAACAGGGCGGGCAGCCCGCACCACAGGATCGAACCGCTCTCGGTCCACGACCACGACAGCAGACCCGCCATGGTGGCCGAGCCGACGCCGAGCGCACTCAGGCCGACGATCGCCGCGGTCTCGACGTTGAATTCGGCGAATTCGCGCTCATTGATCATGGCGAGCGCATCGGTGATGTCCTCGACGACCGGTGTGAACACCTCCGCCGATTCGACCACCGAAAGCATGAGCACGGTGCCGTCGACGACATCGTGGTCGGCGAGGCTGCGCCAGCGCGGCATCGGCGGTTCACCGGGACGGCCCAGACTCCATTGCCCGCTGGGCGGTGTGAAGTCGAGGTTGTCGTCACCGATCGCGCGCACCAACACGCCGAGCAGGTCATCGATGAAGGTTTCGATCGTGAACTTGGTCGGCACGACCACGTCGACCTGATAGGAGGCGACCAGGACCGCGATCCGGGCCCGAGCGACCTCCGCGGAAGGCGGCGGCGCCGCCGGCGACGGCGGGGGCGCGGGCGCTATGGCAGTGCTCATCGCCACTCTCCGCGGTCCTGAGACGGACGCTGGGCCTGGTAGCCGTCGAAACCGTCGGCCAGTGTCGCGGCCAGTTCCTCGAAGGCGAGCAAAGTTTCGGAATCGAGTAGCCGCAGATCGACCGGCCCACCCTCGGCCAAATGCTCATCGTAGGGCACCACAAACGTCGGCCGCTGCGCGGTCGCGAACAGCTTCTCGATCTGGTCGACCTCGACGGTCGGCTTGGTCGGGTGGTGGTGCATGATCGCGACGATCGACTTGGCGATCAGATGCTGCATGCCGTGCGAGTTCAGCCAGTTGAGGGTGGCGACCGCACCCTTGACACCGCCGACGGTGGCCGGGGTGGCCACCACGACCGCGTCGCTGGTCTGCAGCACGGTGCTCGTCGCCGAATCCAGCACACCCGTACCACAATCCACCAGCACCAGGTTGTAGTGCCTGCGCAGGATCTCGACCGCCATCGAGTACTCCCGGCCCGAAAGCGCCTCGGTGGCCTCGGTATTCCACGGCGACGCGATGACCGCGAGATCGGCGTCATTGATCGAGGTGAACGAATGCACTGCGGAAAATGCCTCGAGATTCGATGAGCGCACCAGATCACGCAGGGTCAGGCCATACGGATGCGGGCTCGTGCGGGTGGGCAGATCGCCGAAGTCCGGATTGGCATCGACGGCCACTACCCGGTCGGGGCGCAGATGCGCGAAGGTGGAACCGAGAGTCGCCGCGAGAGTCGTCCGGCCGACACCGCCCTTCACACTGATCACCGCGATTTGATAGGGGGCGGTGAGCTGTCGGCGAATCCGGCCGCGCCGGTCTTGTTTGCGTTGTTCGGCCGGTGACAGTCCCAGATTGAAGCCGACCTTGTTCAGCGCACCGCGCATGCCGCTGGTGGACTTCAACTGCGCACGCCGAGCGGCCGCGATATCGGAGAGCAGATCCGCCGATGTCAGCGCGGGCAGGACCTCAACACGCTCGGACGGATCATGGGACGCGTGTTGGATGCGGTCCGGCAACCACGACGCGGGTTGCTCCGCGGCTCTCGGAGGTTCCGGGTTCGCGGCGGATTGCCATGGTGCGCCAGCGGTTTGGGCCGAGGTCTGGGTGGATTGCCATGCCGCCCCCGATGTTTCGGCCGTCGCAGCCTGAGCCGGATACGCTGGCGGCGGAGTCGCGGTGGTAGGCGGTTCGACGGTGGCCTGCGGCGTGGCAGTAGGCGCAGGCCTCTGCACCGACGGCGGGCCGACGACAGGCGCGGCAGCGGTATTCGGCTGCGGCGGTTGCGCGCCGGATACGGGAGCGCCGACACCTTCCGGCGCGGCGGTCTGGCTCGGCGGTTGCGGTGGGGCCCCGATCACGGGCTCACCACCATCGAAATGCGGCACGGGCGGAACCGTACCGCCCGGAGCACGATCCGCCCCGGCGGAAGGTCCGGTTGTGGCCGATGCACCGGCCGCGCTCGAAGCCGCGGGAGCCGATCCGTCCGCAGCCGGGGGACCGCTCTGTTCGGGAACGGGTGAGAAGAAGGCATCGTATCCGCCTCGAGCCCGGACGGACTCGGTCGAATGACCGTTCAAACTCGGTGCTCGGTTCACTTCGCTCATCCTCTCGAAAACACTGGCGGCACAATTCAGTCGGCGCGGCTGGTTTCGAACCAGCTGCGGCTGGGTAAAAGATCGACCAGTGCCCCTACGCCCGCATGCAATGCCGCGTCGTCGCCGGGTGCGTATGTCGACCACAGCTGCCCGTCCATCGCAACGCTCGGAGTCACAATGATCCGCCCCGAAGGGGCGTCCAGCACGCTCACACAGAATCCGGGCTGCGCCTCACGGCCGTCGTGGTGCTCGATCACCACCACCTCGGCCCGCCTTACCACCTCATCCATTACTCGGCTCAGCACTCCGGCGGTATGCGGTTCGGCACCGAGTTCCACCAGGGCACGCCGCCGTTCGTCCTGGTCGTCGGGCACCTCCCCGAATTGTTCGGCGGTCGCAGTCACCGGCTCGAACCGCACGGCAGGCATCGGACCGAGCGCGGCGCCGATCGCCGCGGTCAGCGTGCCCAGCTGGCGATCCGGCTGGAATACCGACTGGATGACCACATGGTCGTCGGAGCGCACCGCGAGCACATGCGTCTCGCCCGCGCGCACCAGCGACAACCGCAGCATTGCCTGCGATTCGTCATCCCAGCCGGCATCCAGGATCCGGGCAACCAATTCCACATCCGGCCGGTAAAGACACCGCAGCCAATGCTCGACGACCGGGTTGACCACGCCGTCCTCGAGCACGCCCACCTTGGTGAGCTGTTCGACGACAACGGCGTCTACCCGGTCCCGGTCCTCGGGCCGATAGATATTCGGCAGCAGCGCCAATACCGGCGGATAGGAGTCGATGCCGACCAGCCGCTGAAGCAGCAGGGCGGCATCGACATTCAGGTCGATTGCGATTGGATCGTCTTCCACACCTTCACCGAATGTCGAGTAATCGGAAACAGCCCGGCCGCGCCGCGAAACATGCAACGGTACGGAAAGGGACGGCGCGATCGTTACGCCCTACCGCCTGCGAACCTATTTCCCGCCAGGTGATCGGTGTGGTTGATCTCGAGGGCGGCCGCCTCGACAGCGTTGTTCAACTTCTGGACCTGCGTGTCGTAGGCACTCAGGTCGTTGTTGTAGCTGGTCATCGTGCCGTGGTACGCATCGCCCATGGCGCCCTGCAGCACGGCTTCCAACCCCTTCTGGAGCCCACGCAATCGCTCGGTGTTCGTCATCATCGCGGTGACGAGCGCCTTGACATCGCCAACGGCGGTTGCCGCGGCGCCGTGATTGAGGTGAATAGGTTTAGTCATCGAACTAGTCCTTCCTAATTTCGAGTACGGCGGTTACCTGAAACCTCACTGAAAATTCAAGTTGAGGTTCTGCGTGGAGTTGACCCCATCGCCACCGATATGTGCCAAAACCTTTTGAGCTTCGGACATATCACTATCATCGAAACTGACGCCGTTTATTTTCATTATATCGATGATATGCTGCAAATCCTTGGCAAGATTCTTTCCCTGCTGGAATGCATCACCCATCGCCTGTTGGACCGCATCACCGGTATTACCCTTGATCGCGCTGTGCAACTCGATCGCGGCGCCCTGCATCCTTCCGAGATGCGTTTCGAGCTCACCCATACCGATGGTTGTGTTATTCGCGGTGGTCTGGACCAGGGCCGGATCGACATCCGTAATGGCCATTGTTATTCCTCTCCATCATTTGGATATTCGGCCTCGGTGTGCTTCACCGGGGACGTTCTGCCGAGGCGAGTACGGCTTCGTCTTCGACTCGCTCGATGACGCCGACTGCCAGGACCGGTTCGAGCACGGGCTCGTCGCGTCCACTGCCGTCCGCGTACTCGATAACGCCGATGACCGGAGCTTTTTCGAGTACCGGCACTTCCTGAGGTTCGCCGGGTACGAATACCTTCGACGGCCTCTTCTCGTCGTCGCGGCGACGCCGCATCCGAGACTTGGGCGCGACCGCACCACGCGGCGGCCCGTTGCGCGGCCCCATCGGACCTGATCCCGTCTGGGCAGGCGTAGCACCGAAGACCCGACTCGCACCCAGATTCCAGTTGGAAGGCATCCGGAATCCAGTCGAAGCGCCCGGCATTGATCCGACGCCGCCGCGCAACATATTGAGCGCGACGAGGCTGCCGACCCCGCCGTTCAATCCCGCCAGTGTCGTCGAATACTGCGATGTGCCGACGAGTTCCATCTGGTCCGCCGAACCGTAGTCGAGGCCGTTCGCGCCCGAATCACCGCTCAGCGCACCGGGATCCGCCTGCGGCGCCAGCTGTTCGGGATCGGTGGGTGTTGCCGAGTTCGTCGGATCCGTCGGTGTGGGATCGGTCGGCGAATCATTGCCGCCCGAGCCGCCGTTATCGGATCCACCGGTCTCGTTGTCACCACCGCCGGTGTCGTTCGGACCTCCGGTGTCCGACGGGGTATGGGTCGTCGTCGTCGTTTCGGTCGTTCCGGTAGTGGTGTGGTCGGTCCCGTCGTAGGTCGTCGGGTTGTCGTAGGTGGTGTAGTCCATTTGCATGCCCGGATCACCGCCGGTCACGATGGGGGGCGCCTCGATCGGCGGCGGAAGCGCCGCGAGCGTGGGAAGCAACGCTCCGGCATAGCTGACCATCACACCCGTAGCAGCCGCCTTGATCGCGAAATACTCCATCTCCTGGGCGATCAGCAATGGACCGGTCGGCGCCCCCATGGCGGTCGTGGCCACCAAGGCGGCCTCCTTCAACCGGAACTCGGCCAGCCACGCGGCTACCCCCGCCATGGCGGTCTCCGCGCCGGAGTAGATACTTGCCACCTGGTCGGCCAACAGGCCGGTTTGCTCGGCCACAGTGGCCTGCTCGCGCAACCACATCGCATGGTTGCGAAATGCCAGCTGCGCCTTCTCCGCCGACAGCCCTTGCCACGATCCGCTCATTTGGGTCATCGAGCCCTCGGTAGCCGCAGCAGCAGCGTGCAACTGCATGGCCATGGCCTGATAGCCCGCCGACGTCAGCAGCGTTCCCGTGATCCCGGGACCGCCGAGTAGTCGGGCAATTATTTCCTCGGGTGTTTGCGCGATGAAAAAAGGCACGAGCATATCATCATGCTTTCGCTCGGGCTATCCTCGATTACTTGCCGACCATCACGGTGTTACTGATGACCTCGACGCCGCCACCCACATCCGTAACCGCGTACGAGACACCCACTTCGGGTAGTGCCTCCGCACCGTTCACCCCGTGTACGACTCCGTTTGCGGTGCAAGGGATTACAAGCTCTGCCTGCCGACCGAATGCGGTGGGAATGCATGCGCTCACATCGTCCAATCCCGGCGGAAACGGGACTGCCACCGTCGCGACCGAACCGAGCATCTGCATCAGATCGGCGGCACTGACACCGAGCTGCGAGGCGATAACCGGGAGATAGTCCGGAACAACATCCAGGTTCATGGAAGTCTCCTAACGAGAGGTGCCGACTCTTCGCGAGTCGATACACCAAGAACGCTAAGGCATTCCCAACTCTGGGAATGCGCACGGAAAAGTCCTTGACCAGGGATCATTCCGGCTGCGGAGTCCAGGCGGCCTGCACGAGATCCTTGCGGGAGTGCAACGGCTCGACGAAGATCCCACGCCCGACGGGCTGCTTGCTCGGCTTTACATCACCGATGAGCATGCCGTCCAACTTTGAACCATCCATGATCAGTCCGGAGCTGTTGAGATTCTTGAGCTGCCCGAGCACGTTGTCGTAAAGCGCCATGTCGGCCTGGGCGATATTGCGCGCCACGATGAGATGGAAACCGGTATCGCGGCCGTCGACGATGAGGTCGCGCAGCGCGTCCAACGGGTTGATCGAACCGCGTGGCGCCACCATGTGGTAATCGTCGACGACCACAAAGATCTCCGGTCCGTTCCACCATGAGCGGTCCCGCAACTGCTGCGGGGTGACTCCATCAGGTGGACGGCGTTCGCGCATCTTCGCGGCGAAGGCAGGCAGCCCGTCCTTCAGATCGCGCTCGCTGGTCAGATACCCGACAAGCTGTTCATCCGGAATTGTCTCCATGTGCTGGCGGCGGTAGTCCACCAGGAGTACCCGGGCCTGGTCCTTGGTGAATTGCGTCCGAATCGACTCCAGCATCGCCGCAAGCACCGTCGATTTGCCACAGCCCGACGAGCCCAGCACGACCATATGTGTCGAGACACCGAAATCGATGGCGGCCGGTCGCAGATCGGATTCCCGCACACCGAACGGCACAATCAGTCGCTGTGCCAGAGTGGTCGGATCCGGCCGATTCGCACGGATCTCGGCCAGGGTGATCCGATCTGGCAGCAGCTTGACCTCGGGTGCCCGGCGTCCTTGGTATCGACGGGTGAGCTCTTCGATCGCGCCCGCGATACCAGCGGGCGCCGACTCGGCATCCCCGACACCGTCGATGCGCGGCAGCGCGGTGAGCATATGCAGCCCATCGTTGGAGAGGCAGCGTCCTGGACGATCCGCCGGAATCGCCGTCACCACGCTGCGGTGTTGTGAAAAGACGGTGTCGGTGAGGTCACCCAGGCGCATTTCCAGACGCGTCTGCAGCAGATCCTTGATGTTCGGGCGGATGGCGGCCCAGCGCGAACTGCTGACCACCAGGTGCACGCCATAGTTCAGACCCTGCAGCGCGATCGACTCCATGACCGGTACATATTCGTCGTAGTACGGGCCGTTGACCGAAAAACCGATATCCCATCCATCGATGACGAAGAAGACATCGCCATGTTCGTCACCGTGGGCCGTGAGCTCCGACGACTCCCGCGGCACCCCGCGGCGACGCCGGAACTCGCGCATCGACTCGATACCGAGTTCGGAGAACAGCGCCTGCCGACTCGCGAGAAGATTGGTGATCAGGGCGAAGGTGCGCCGGATCCGGTCACCGTCGCGCGCGGAGGCGACGGATCCGATGTGCGGAACATTGCGCAATGGAGTCAGACCACCGGAGAAATCGAGACAGTAGAACTGCACCTGTTCCGGAGTGTGGGTTAGCGCGGCCGACATCACGAAGGTCTGCAGTGCGGTCGACTTGCCCGACTGCGGACCACCGACGACGGCAATATGCCCGCCTGCGCCGGATAGATCCACCGTCCACACGTCCTGACGTTGCTGACGCGGCTTGTCAATGATCGCCAGCGCCATCTGCAGTGCGCCGGGAGTGACCGTTCGGACCAGCCGATCCAGGGTGGGTGGGACGCCGAGCGGCGGCAGCCACATCTTGTGCGCCGGACGACCATGACCGGCCAACTGCTGCAGCACGGTCTCCATCAGCGTGACCGGTTCGCCGTCGGGATCCGCCTCGGGCGCGATCGGGTCGGGTGCGACAACCGGCTCCGACCGGACATTGATGATCTGGGTGGCGGTGAACCGCTGTGGCGGCCGGTATCCGCCGCCGATTCGACGCGCGCGCTGCGCGCTGGCCGTGGCGGCCTGGGCAGGTGCGGTGTAGCTGGAACCCACGTAGGCGGCCTGGAATCGCTGCAGATCACCCGAACCGACCCGCAGATAACCCGAGCCCGGCTTCTTCGGCAAATGGTAGGCATCGGCGGTGCCGATGGCATCGCGGGAATCAGCGGTCTGGTTGGTGCGCAGCGCAATTCGATACGAGAGATGTGCCTCGAGCTCACCCATACGGTTCGCGGGCACCTTCTGCGAGGCGAGCAACAAGTGGATGCGCAGCGAGCGGCCGAGTCGACCGATGGCCACGAACAGCTTGGAGAAATTCGGATGCTGTTCGAGAAGTTCGGCGAATTCGTCCAGGATGATGAGCAGGGTCGGTAGCGGCGGTAGTTGTGCGCCCTGTTCGCGGGCCCGTTCGTAATCGGCGACGCTGGCGAAGTTGCCCGCATCGCGCAGAATCCGCTGCCGCCGGGCCATTTCGCCATTGATCACGTCTTCCATACGGGTGACGAGATCGGCTTCCTCTTCCATATTGGTGACCACGGCGGTGACGTGGTGCAGCCGGTCGAAGCCGAGGAAGGTCGCACCACCCTTGAAGTCGACCAACAGCATGTTCAGCACATCCGGCGAATGCGTCGCGACTGCCGAAAGCACCAGTGTGCGAAGGAATTCCGACTTTCCGGAGCCGGTGGCGCCGATGCACATGCCGTGCGGGCCCATGCCCTCCTCGGCCGATTCCTTGATATCGAGGAAGACGAGTTGACTGGTCGGATCGTGGCCGAACGGAATATTGAGCCGCGCCCGATCGCTGTCACGCCTGCGCGGCCAGTGCAATTCGACCGAAATATTGCCCGGATCCAGAATGCCGACCATATCCTCCCAGGAGGTACCGCCGCTGGCCTGTTCGGCGGCCACTGCCTCCACCACGGTCGACAGGCGGTGTGGAGAAAGGTTGCGCGCCAACGCGGTTGCCGCGGGTACCGACATGGCATCGGACGTCCCGACCCGGCGCGGACCACGCGCGGTAACCTCGTGCAGGTCCCGGTTCTCGCTCACCATGAATTTCAGCGCCCGCGGCAGCGTCTGTTCGGCCGCTCCGAGCCGCAGCCAGGTGCAGCCGTCGACACCGGAGATATCGCGCTCATTGGCCGCCCCGCCCACATCCACGATCAAGATGTAGTGCGTGCGGTCGAGTGTGGGTTGTGAGTTGGCGGAGAACGGACCGCGATTCAGACCGGCGAGAACCTTTGTGCGCAATTCCGATATGGACCGGTACACCATCCGGCTCGATCCGATGGCGTCGGTCTCACTGGGATGCTGTGTGTGCGGCAACCACTTCAGCCAGGACCACTCCGGTCCGTCCGGGTCCGACAGCACCGCCGCAATCGCCACCTGGTCGGGTCCGTGCAAAACCGCGATCTCGGCGATCATCGCGCGCACCAGCGCCGCCACCGCACCCTCGTCACCGTCGAATCCGACCTGTGGCGCCGACAGCAGGTTGATCGCGACCGGCATACCGCCGACGGTCGAATAGGCCTTGGCGAACCGGGTTACCTCGACAACGCCCACCGGATCCAGATCCGCGGTGGGCGCCGCCTCCGGCACGATCACGCGCACCTGGTTGGCGATCCGGCCCCGCCCCACCCGTACCCGCAGGAACTGTGGACTCGCGACCTGCACCTCCCACATCCGGGTGCCGCCGACCAATCGGGAGATCTCCGCGGGGCCGGGATGGGTGTAGCGCAGGAAGGTGAAGAGCTCCGATTCCGCGGCATGGACGGTCTTGCGGTTATCGGCGATCGAGCGCAGATAATCCTTGCGCTCCTCATTGAGCGAGGCCGCGTTGCCGCCGCCACCGCCCGCCATCGATCCGCCCATCATGCCGAACATCGACACCAGCATCATGACCGGGAACATCATCATCATCGGTGACATCTGCCCGCCATTGCGGAACATCATCACCATCATTCCGCCCATACCCGCGACCATCACCACGGGCATGATCATTTTGATTCGGGACGGGGGCACCGGTTTGGGCAGTTCGGTCGGTGGCTGCAAGCGCAACTCGGTTACCGCGGGCGCCTTGGGACCGCGGACGGCGCGCGCCGGGCGCACGAAGCGACGCGTGGTCGTCATGATGTACCGCCCGTTCTCAGGCCGGTGGCCGATTTGTCGGTGGGAATCCCGTCGTGCTGAACGCGGGCATCCTTCTGCGACAGCACCGGACCGACCGCGAACAGCGAGACGATGCTCCACGGCGCGGGCACCGGGCTGCGCAGACCCAGTGCGGACAAGGTCTGGCTACCGGTGTCGCCGGGATCGATGCCGTAGCGCACCCCGCTGTCGGAGATCCAATACAGCGATTCACGCAGAGGTGAGGCGGGATCGGCCCCGGTGACCTGCACGAAACGGCCGCTGCTACCGGGCAGATAGGCCGAATCCGCAGTGGCGCCACCCGAACTCGGCGCGGTCACCAGATCGACGACGCGAACCTGTTCCTCGGTCGTCAATGGCAGCTGCCGACCGACCAGCAACTCGGTACGGGCATTCGGATCACCGTTGTCACGTGACCAGTGGTAGCAACTCACCCCGAAACGGGTGGCATCTACGATCTTGACCGGGCGAGCCGGATAATCGGCCGTGCCCGGCCAAGCTCCCGGTCGCATATTGGCCGTGATGATATCCGGCCCGACAGCCGTGGTCGCGGGCATACCGTGCGAGTCGGCATTGCGGATAATTGCCGCCAATACCGCGCTGACCTGGACCAAGCCCGATTGGGACACCAGGTAGTACGAGGCGCCGCGATCCGGCGTGGACATGCTCAACACCGAGCCGATCGTGACCGACAGTCCGGAACTCAATGTGGTCGAACCGCCCGCGCCCGGGACATCCGGTACCCGTACCGGCGGCACTTCCGGCGTCGCATCGATGAGTCCGCTGGACGCGTTGGGCACCGATGCGGTCGGGTCGATGCCGAGTGCCAATGTGACCGCGGAGTCGGCGAGGCTGATCGCCGCGCGGACCACACCCTTCTCGCCGTCGTTGTACAGCAACCAGGTGTCGTTGCCGTTGCGCACCAGCCGGGCCTCATCGGCACCGAGCGGGCGGATGGCGTCACCGTCGACGGTGAGCGAGCCACCGATCGCGGTCGTGCGGACCGCGGAGGAGGCCGTGGTGGGCAGTCCGGTCGACTGATTCACCGGCGCGGCCGAACCGATGTAGGCGGTATCGCAGATGGCCCACGACGAATCCCGAGTACCGCTGTCGACGATGGTGCCCGGCGCCCCGGGGATGCCGACCCACGGTCCGCGCGGATACTTCGCCAGTACATCGCGGGAGACCGGCACCGGATTCTCGGCTGTACCCGCGATCAGCCGCGCCGAAGTCAAATTCAGCGCCGGATACAACCGGTTGTTGAGGCGCACGAACAATGCGCCACTGTCCTTCTCCGAGACGATATTCGAGTTGCCGACCTGTTTGGCCGGCTTGAAAAATGCCAGCACGGCCGAACCCGCCACCACCACACAGGCGAGCGCGATGCCGATCGACAGGGCGGTGGACCGCCCGCGCTGCGGGTCGTCGACCATCGAGGCATCGCGGCGCACCAGGGCATGTTCGATACGGCGCAGGAGAAATCGCCAGCCGGATATCTGGTGTTTGGTCACCACCCGGAAACGCGCCACCGGCTCAGCCCGTCGGCGCCAAACCTGCCAGCGCGGCCGTAATGTCGAACGCGTCGATGGTCATCAATTCCTCATTGCTCATCGCCGCGACATCCACATTCTCCTTGGTGAAGCGATAGTCGCGTTCGGCCTCCGCGGCCTCGACGACATTGCGGATGAAGCGACCGTTACCGGCCAGATCGATCAACCTGCGACCGTTCTTCGTTTGTCCGGCCAGCTGCTCGCAGCGATCCCGCAGGATCTCCCGCGCCGATTCAGACAGCAGCGAATCCTTTTTGCGCGCAATATGATCGGCGATCTGCGTCAGTTCGTCGGCGCCGTAGCTGGAGAACCGGATGCGCTTGGTGAAGCGCGAGGCGAGACCGTCGTTGGACGCCAGGAACCGGTCGATCTGGTCCTCGTATCCGGCGATGACCACGACCAGCTTGTCGCGATCGTTCTCCATCCGCGCCAGCAGCGTATCGACGGCTTCCTTGCCGAACGCGTCGCCGCCGGAGAGGCCCTCCTGAATCAGTGTGTAGGCCTCATCGATGAACAGCACGCCACCGAGCGCCGAATCGATCAGCGCATTGGTCTTGGGTGCGGTGTGGCCGAGATGGGTGCCGACCATATCGTTGCGCGATACCTCGACGACCTCGGGATTCTCCACCACTCCCAGGCCCGCGAAGATTTTCGCGATAACTCTGGCAATGGTGGTCTTACCGGTGCCGGGCGGACCGGAGAAGATCAGATGCTGCGACTTGGATTCCACGGCCAGACCGCGCTTGGCCCGCACCTGATCCATCAGCACACCCGACTTCAGCCGGTCGACCTGCTCCTTGACCGAATCCATACCGATCTGCGACTGCAGCAGCTCCGAGGCTTCCGCGAGCAGTGTCTCGCGCTCCTCGCGCGCGGCCGATGCCGCGGCCTCGGCCGGATCCGCGCCGGTCTTCGGATCCCATTTGTCGGTGCGCGAGGCGAGCAGGTCCGGCGTGGTGATCTCGAGCCGATACGACTTGTCCTTGACTGCGCGCTGCCACTCTTCCCGCTCGGTCCACAGGCCGGATCCCTGCAGCCCCTTGAGGATTCGGTCGGCGTTCTCGTGATCGCCGTTATGCCGATACAGCATGCCCAACAGGAAGTGCGCATCCGCCCAGATGTAGGACAGATTGCCCGAGGCGGCATCCTCGGCGATGCGCTGCGCGCGCGGCATCGCCTCGCCCATCCGACCCAGATGGGCCAGCGATTGGGCGGTCATCAGTTCGGCCGCGATATCCAGCAATCCGTCCTCGAGCACGGGCTTCGCACTGCGCGCACCGAGCACGTCCAGCCACTGCTTGGTTCGGAAGAACAGTGACATGCGGACGAAATCGGCCACATCGTCGCTGGGCACCTGATCGAGAATCGCCGCGGCCTCTTGCCATTCACCGCCCTCGGCGTACGAACACGCCTGCGCGATCGCGATCTGGTCGCGATCGGCCATCGCGACGCGCAGTCCGTACATGCCGATCTCGACCTGGCACCACAGCGAGCGGTCGACCAGACCCGCGCGCTGCTGGTCGCGATAGAGATTGTGCACGGACCGGTAGGCACCGTAGATCACCTCTGAGGTGACTTCACCGGCCATGGCGCAGCCGAGCCACGCATCGCACATATCCGGATCAAGATCGGTGGCGGCTCGGAACGCTGCCACCGCATGCTGTTCGTTTCGCACTCCCCCGGCGAGCAATCCCAAAGATTGAACACCTGTGTAGAACGCGTCCTCGGCCGCTGACACCTGGACTTCCCTTCCGCCACTCTCGCCTGCGGGAACGATAGACATTCCGAGGCGGCCGCCGTTGCCACCCAATTCCCAACACTGGGAAGCCCCGGTGGGCAGCGAAAACGCACACCCCCAAGTAAAGAGCCGTTACAAATAGCGCCGTCATTCAACGGTAACATTCACCTCGGCGCTTCCCAATCCCACTCCTTCAGGTGGCCATGACAGCGGTCGGCCCGGCTCTTTCCCCAGGTGCCGACCGCTACCCCTGCGAAGATCAAGAATCGACCGACCGGTCGCAGCTCACTTAACGGCACACTATTGATCGCACCGCTATTTAGCGGTAGAGTTCACAGTGGGCTGGCGGTCCTCATCCTGACAGCCCACAACCTCGAGCGGCGGCCTGGAGTCGCAACCCGGCAACAGGCCGCCGTGCGGAACGGATTCCCCACATCCGTGGCGAGTCGCCGAACCCCCCATCCCCGACGGCTCCCCTGGCGGCCGATGGCATTCAGCAGCCATCGGCCGCTGTGCTGTGTCCAGACTTCAGATCACTCGCACAACAACGGCGTCATTGGACATGCGCGACCATTTGACCGTCGAACCCGAGTACGGCGCCTCGATCACCAGACCGTTGCCTGCGGCGAGTTGGACATGCTCGGGCCCCCGCGCGCTGAAGGAGCTCGCCGGGAAAACCAGGTCGCCGGGCTGGACGTCGTGCGGGGAAATTCGAACACCGGAGTAGATCTGATCATAAGTGGTGCGGGGCAATACGACTCGACCGTCGGTGGCCTGTGCGACGGCATACTGGGTGAGTCCGGAACAGTCGAAGCCGCCGCCGCTCGGACCACCCGCACCGCCGCCACCCCAGATGTACGGCGTGCCCAGCCAGGCACTGGCCGCGCTGACCGCCTTGCTGCCGGTGGTTCCGTCCGACGGCACGGGACGCCCGGCGATCGCTTGCAATCGTGAGGTCGCACGGCCCGCCGTGCGCGCCGTGGTGCGCGCTCGGCTCCGGCGACGGCGACGGCTCCCACCGCCTGTTACGCGGCCCCGCGTGACCTGCGGTACGGCTGGCGGCATGATCTGAGCCGCCTGGTGCCGCGCCGCCGAGACATCGGCGTCGACCTGCTTGGTGACTTTGGTGATGGTGTTCTGGGCGGCATCGAGCAGCGCCGGACCGCTGAAGCGGGTATCGCCGACTGTCGCGATCGCCTGCAGACGAGTCTGCAGATCGGCGATCTGATTGTTCACCATGTTGCGGCCGACCATGGTTCCGTCACCGGACGAGGCGACCGCCCGGTTCACGAGATTGTCCTTGCCAGCGTGGGATTCGGCGACCGAATGATGCATACCTCGCATGTCGCCATAGCCGACCATCAATGAACCGCGATGGCCGTCGTCAGTGCGGGCCGCAACCGACGATACGGTGGTCGCCACCGTGCTCGGACTCGGTTGGCCCGAACCGTAAAGGCCGAGTAAAGAGTTCAAGACCCCGTTGAGGTCGAGTGTGAGTTGCGGCGTCATCGGACCGACCCGCCATCGCTCATCATCGACCGCCTTCCGAATCGACGCAGCTGTCATGTCGCCGACGAAATGTAGAAGCTTCTCGAACTACGAAGTCGCACACGACTATGCGGCAATCGCGCCGAGAAACGGAAACGATCCCACTTCCCAGTTGCGGGAAGGCTGGACAATGGTGGACGTCGGGTGGCGGGAAAGGATCTGATTGCGTATGGCGGACGGGAGCACGGAAATCGACCCTGGCGTATTGGGTCAGCTTGCGACCCAGCACCACCAGGTCGCGACCGGTACAGTTGCCTGGGCGAGTGCGCCCAGCGTCACCACCGACCACACCACCGGTGCCGACAAGAAGCTGCCACCCGATCCGCAAGGCCCGCCGCCCGGAGGCCAGAACTCACCCGACGGCAAGAATCCGCCCGGCGACAAAAACCCGCCGCCGGATAAGGACAAGCGGCCCGATCCTCGCGACAAGCCGCCCACCACGGCGAAGCACTATGGGCCGCCTATCGAACTGGATCCCCCGCCGGGCGCCTCAGCGGCGCTGAAATCATTTGTCGCCATGGCCGAGGCCGCAATTCAGTCCGCAGTGGATCTACTCGGTCGTGGTGTTCCGGAACCGCCGCCCGAGGTCGGTGATCTGCTGCGGACAGTGGTGTACAAAGCGCTCGGCAAGGGCGAAGCCACCGTCGCCTACCAGCAGGCCATGGATGCCGTGCGTGCCCGGCAGACCTCACTGCTCCAGTACGACAATGAGGTCGCCAAAACCGCGATCGAAGTCGTCGCCAAAAAGGATGAGACGCTCGCGGCCATCATGGAAATCGTGCACACCCTGCAGACCGACCTCAAGGTGCCGATCACCGGTAAGCATAAGGCCGAGCAGGAAATGAAGCTCATGGAGAAGATCGCCACCGCGGTCGAACAGGTGTACCGGAAGGTCGAGGCGGTCTACCAGAACAACCAGAACATGGCCGGAAAGGGTGGCGCCGACGGCTCCGGTAGTGGCAGTTCGGACAAAGGCTCCTCCGGTAACGGCTCCTCCGGCAACAATTCGTCGGGCGGTAGTGGTGGCTCCGGTGGCGGCGACGGCGGACTCGGGCAGATTTTCCAGACGCTCGCGATGTTGGTCCCGGTGGGAGTCATGGCCGCGACACCCGTGGTCACGGCGCTGATGGAGAACGATAAAGAGCGCAGGGAAAAAGAGGAAGAAAAAGCCAAGGCCGAGCAGGCGGCGCAGGGCGCCACCGCGCCTGGGGCACAGGGCGCCACCGCCGCGGCGACAGTACCTGCCGACCCCAACGCGGCGGCCACGGCCGCGCCAGCAGTCACCACACCTGCGACGCAGGCACCCGCCGCGCCCGTTCCATCCGTGACGAGCGATCCGAGTGCGCCCCCGGCTGTCACCCCCGCAGCCCAGGCCTGACGGCTTAGTCCAGGCATGGGCTGAGCCCCTCAGCCCTGGATGTGCGGCTGCACGCCCGCGCCGACCGGTTTATTACCCGGAATATGTTCCGGGCAGCGGGCATTCGCTATCACATCTGGATTGAGGAACTCCGGAATCTCGCGGCGGAGTAGAGCCTTCCCGCCGCGAGATCGGGTTCTCAGGTCGTGGCCGTGGCAGCTGTAACCGGCGGCGTAGACGACGGTGCCGTCGCCGCTGCGGTCACCGGCGGAAGCGCGGCCTGTTGAGTGGCAT